>CAJXCW010000152.1 GCA_913051705.1 uncultured bacterium | reverse complement strand
ATATTGATCGCCTGGATGTAAACCCATCAGAATTTGAGGATATTGTAGACGCGGTTAATCCCGAACGGATGAAGAATATGCCGATCACCATCTCCAGGGAAACCGCGCTGAATATCCTGCATCAGGCTACTCGGACATAAGCCGCCACCATTATTCAGGCCAGGTAGGCTGAGCCATGTGATTGTAGCGGCGCCACGCAGCAGACCACAGAGCTGGCGCAGGCTATATGGCGGGAGGCTTGCCGTGCGCAGCATGTATCGGTACACAAACCACATCTCACCAGGGAGTAGGTAGCCATAGATTCCCACGTAGCACATAACGCCATGATCGTTTCCGCGCACGGTGGCTCCCAGGCAAAGATGACTGAGGTATCGTCCAACACCTGCCTGCTCGATCTCCTTGAACAGGAACGCCCGAACAACATTCTGCTCGTCTATGATCAAGACGCCTATCATGCAGGGACGTACAGTCCGGAACAGCTCATCGAGCCACAATTTCAGACCTACCTCGACCGTCGGGGATACAACGCAGATCATCTGATTAAGATCACCGGGTTTCATACCTATCCGACCGCCGAATATATACGTCGGGTCATTGAACAAATCCAGGTGCACCGGATCGATCTGGTCATCGGCATCGGCGGGGGGATGGTTATGGATATCGCCAAGGCGGCATCCATACTCGCCACACAGTCTGACGATCCTGAAGCCTATATTACGGGGAAAGCGGCACCTAACGCCAGGCGCCTCCGACTCATGCTGATCCCTACTACCGCCGGCACGGGGGCGGAGATCACGCAATTTTCCGTCGTGTATATCGACAAAGTCAAATACTCATTCGCCCATCCAAGCCTGGGGGCCGATTACGCCCTTCTTGTGCCGGAATTCACATATGCGCTGCCGAAAGCGGTGACGGCTACATCCGGATGCGACGCCATCGCCCAGGCGATAGAAGCCTTCTGGTCGGTCAATGCGACGCCTGAATCGCATCAATACAGTGCGCAAGCCCTGGCGTTCCTGCTGCCCCATATCGTCGATGCGGTTCATCATCCCACAGAAGAGATCCGTCGGGCGATGATGCTGGGCGCATGCTATGCGGGCATGGCCATCAATATCGCCAAAACCACCTGGGCGCATGCCGCTTCCTACTGGCTGACGGCGAACAAAGACATTTCGCATGGTCATGCCGTGATGCTGACCCTGCCCTATCTTTTTTCACTCATCGATGAGGCGAACGAACAGACAGTGCAGAAGACGGCGGCGCTCACCGTGGGCTTGCTACGGAAACAGATGTCGTCTCTGTATCATATGCTCGGGGTATCTGATGGTCATGAAGCCCGGGATCGGCTCCATCGGATCATGGGCGATTGCGGTCTGGAGCGGCATATTGATCGCCTGGATGTAAACCCATCAGAATTTGAGGATATTGTAGACGCGGTGAATCCCGAACGGATGAAGAATATGCCGATCACCATCTCCAGGGAAACTGCACTGAATATTATGTATCAGGCCTCCCGGATATAAGCCGCCACCGGACCGATAAATCATGATTTACTACATCACCGGCGGCGCCCGCTCGGGTAAAAGCCGATATGCCCAGGACCTGGCCCTGTCGTTAAGCCCCTCTCCCCTATATGTCGCGACCGCAAGACCGAGAGATGAAAACTTCCAGGAACGGATCAACCGGCATCAGGCCGACCGGGACGCTCGGTGGACGACGATGGAGACGGATAAATATCCGAGCGCGGGTCTGGGCGGATGCGGACCGACTACTCCGGAAAACAGGCACGTCGTCATCTACCCGAGCGATGCGAGATGCCTACACGGGCAAAGCAGAAGAGTTAGATGCCTACGCGGCGGCCTTCCAGTGTGAATCAGAGCAGCGGGGCAGCCTGGTTTTGATCAACGGGGAGCCGGTCGGCCTCGACGTGATTTCCCGTGATCGGGCATACTATAAACTGCATCCAAGCCTGATCAAGAGCTACGCGATGGATGCCTTGGTTCGACAAAAAGATAATTTCGACGATGCCACGCCGGACAAGGCCCAGGCATTTCTACACGAAGTAGAAGGGTGTAAGGCGAGCACGTTCGAGTCGGTTGGCGCAGGGGTGGACTACCGCTTCGAAGGGACTGGAATTTCAGGCTCAGCCCTGGTATGCGATGACAGTGTCGTGCATCTTGAGTTCTTCAGGCTGAATGAGCAATAGTCGGTTTAGACTGAAGTGAGGAGATTTGGATGAGGTGATGCCGATAATCATAAAGGATCATTCAGACTTTCGGACAATATCAGTTGATTTATCAAATTGGATACCGTTTTTTCTACAGGTATGTGGCTATATATAAGTCCGAATAAGATGTTGATATGGAGGTAATGATGACCGCATTATCTACGAAGATTGAAGATACGAACGCTCACGAACAAAGGGGCGTTCACCGCGACCTGAAGCCTGCCAACATCATGATACGGCAGGATGGGACGCCGAAAATTCTTGATTTCGGTATGGCAAGTTGATGAACCAGAATAAACTTATTCGCCCCATACGGCAATTGATCAAACAGAAAACGACCGTCAAAGCCCATTCGATACACGGTCCGAAACACTGGATGCGGGTCGAGGCCAATGGGATCAAGATTGCCCGACAGATCGGCGCGGATGAACTCGTTGTGGTTCTATTTGCCCTATTCCACGATTCAAAGCGTCTTCATGATGGTACTGATCCGGAACACGGGCCCCGGGCGGCTGAGTTTGTCCGTTCGGTCCGATCCGAGTTGCACTTTGTAAACGACGATCAAATCGCTACCCTGTGTTATGCCTGTGAATGGCATACCCACGAACGCCACAACGCAGACCTGACGATCGGGGCCTGTTTCGACGCAGACCGTCTTGATCTAGGTCGGGTAGGTGTCCGCCCGGACCCGGCGTTCATGCACTCTGACTTTTCCAGAAAACTGGCAGAGAAATTACAGGACAACGTCGCAAGAAGGTTTTGGAGGATGATCAAAACATGACACAGGACATCCGCACACGCTACCATCATAATGGATTTTGCATTCTGAAAAAACCTGTGTTAGATTCAGACTGTGTTTCAGCAGCCCGGCAGGGGATGGACATGATCCGTGCGGGTGAATATGACACGGGCACCCCACCCGAACCCTCCCCCTGGAATCCCGGTGATGATCCCAAGGCCTTGTGCAAGATCGAACAGCCGCAGCAGGCGAATCAGGCCATACGGGCATTGATCGGTTCATCTGAAATTGGAAAGCTCGCCGCGACGATTACGGGCGCTAAGATGGTTCAGGTCTGGTGGGTCCAGTTGCTTTACAAGCCACCGACATCCGATGACGGCACTGCACAGACCCGGGTAGGCTGGCATCAGGATTGGAACTATTGGCGCACGACATGGGCGCCGTCAAGCGAATTGCTTACCGCCTGGGTTGCGTTAAGTGAGGTGACCGAGACGTCCGGCCCTATGCAATTCGTAGCCGGGTCACATGCCTGGAAAGAGGCAGGCGGCGGTGATTTCTTCAGTCAACATATTGACCGAAGCAGCTTCTCCGTCCCGGAGGACCAATCGTGGCGAGAAATCCCTGCCGTTATGGAGGCAGGCGGCTTGAGTCTGCACGATAAACGCACGCTGCATGGCAGTGGCCAGAATACGTCGGATGAACCCCGGTGCAGCCTGGCCATTCACCTCCGGACCGACAAAAGCCGACCGGCCGACAGCGAAGGGCACGGGCTAACCCGTTTCATTGATGATGCCGATATGTGCCCCATTATCTATGGGGGGCGCGTGGACAGCGCTTTTGTAGTAGCGGCTACTCCTGAAATTTCGGCATGACCTCTTTGCCGAACCAGGCGAGATCCTGTCGGATGATGCTGGGCGGGATGGCCAGGCCGCCGGCGCCTATGATCACGCGCTCCAGGCCGGGCAGACGATCCTGAATCTCCGAGATCTTTTCGAAGACGTGTTCCGGCGGCCCGCAGATCCATGCGCCGTCACGGATCGGGTCATGGACGGTCGGAAGCCCCGCATGGGGCGCTTTCTCCGGGTCGAAGGTGGCCTGGATCTGCGCCTCGGTAAGATGGGGGATCATGCCCAACGGCGACAGCACCTTGAGCTGCTCCTCGTACCAGACGGTCGCCTCCCGGATGGCCTGCGCCTGTGTGTCGGCCAGGTGGACCTGCAAGACGAGCGCCAGGTCTTCTCCAAGTCGGGTTTCACGCCCGGCGCCGGCCAGCGCTTCCTGCCACTTCGCGGCGACCTCATCAACCCGGCCACCACCGGGAAGAACACCCTTGATACCGTGCTTGACCATGAAGTCTATCCCTCGGGGGTTGACGCTGACGATGGGCTGCCAGCACTCCAGAGGACGGTTGGGGGGACGTGGCACAAGCGTAATCTCCTCCAGCTCCTGCCCCCGGTGACGTATCCTGGCCGGCAGGTCGTAGTATTTACCGCGATGGGAGAAAGAAGGCTCGTTCCATGCCTTGAAAATGATCTCCACCTGTTCTTCGAATAAATCCCGGTTGGCCTGGTCATTATCGAGTGGTGATCCCAGGGTCTCTACTTCTCTGGCGATATATCCACGGCCGATACCGAACCGAACACGGCCTTTGGTGATGAGGTCTGCCAGGGCAAAATCTTCCGCCAGCCGGAGCGGATGCCACGCAGGCACGGTGTTGAACATACTGCCGAAGTGGAGACGCCGGGTGACCTGAGACAGGTAAACAGCCAGCATCGGTAAATTCGGAATACAACCGTAGCCTTCACGCTGAAAATGATGCTCCGCCAGCCACAGGGTATCGTATCCGGCTTCGTCCATGACCTCAGCGATCGCGCGGGCTTCGTCGATGGCGGTCGCCAGATGGTCGTCCGACTCGATCCGGTTATCGATCGGGATGCCCTGGAAACCCAGATCGCTCATTTCCACATGGCCGCCGAAGAAATTATCGAAACGGGTGATCATACACGCCTCCGTAATGTCAGGATGCACTACCGTACACTTGTGACAATTGGTCTAATCAGGCCATAGTGCGGTCATCCCCGCAAGTTTTACGGGGATCCATAGCAGAATTCAGCTTGATATAATGAGTCTTCAATGAGTCTTCAATGCGTAGTCATGATATATACTATTGTCCGGGACACGCTACAAGGTCTTTGTCATCAAAAGTCTATTATCCTTGATTTGCCGTCTCTCCAGTCATTAATATAGGATTTCATTAAACCCTCATGCTGATCCCCACAACGAGCAAGGAGTATAGTATGCCGCATACCCGAACGGTTGGAACCGATGGCTACATGTATAATGAGAATACGCACTGGGGGCAACTCCCCGCAGGCTGGTCGCTCGAAGAAGTCGCCGGTGTGGCGGTCGATTCGGAGGACCGATTGTATGTCTTCAGCCGCAGCGCCCATCCAATCACGGTGTTCGACCGGGAAGGCACGTTTATAGAATCATGGGGCGAGGGCGTGTTCCAACGTCCCCACGCACTCTATATGGCAACAGATGATACGCTGTTCTGCACCGACGACATCGCCCACACCATATACCGGTTTACGCTGGATGGCCAGGAGCTGATGTCCATCAAGACCCCGCCCGCAGACACCGGATACGACGGCGCGGATATGTACTCGGTTGCCCGATCCGGTCCGCCGTTCAACACGCCCACGGCGGTGACGCAGGCGCCGGACGGCACGCTGTTCGTGTCGGACGGCTACGGCAATGCGCGGGTGCACCATTTTACAGAAGAAGGTAAGCTGCTGAATTCATGGGGCGAGCCCGGCAGTGAATCGGGGCAGTTCGTGACGCCCCACGACGCGTATGTCGACGCGGAAGGACGGGTTTATATCTCGGACCGGCAGAATTGCCGCATACAGATATTCACCGCGGACGGCACGCTTGACAACATCTGGGATGATACCCACTGGCCGTGCGATATGTGCCGCGGTCCGGATGGGAATCTGTACGTGGCCGAGGTGGGCGGGGTATTCATGGGTGACCCGGATACAAGCCGTCCAGCAGCGCGGATCACCGTAAGAGACCAGGACGGCCATATCCTGTGCGAATGGAGTGATCAGGACCCGATGGATAGCGGCCAATATTTCAGTCCACATGCGATCGCGGTGGATTCGCGAGGGGATATATACGTAGGGGAGGTAAAAAAATCATACCCTGGTGGACGGGCCCCTGCAGGCGCAAGCGTGCTTCGCAAGTACGTCCGTAAATAAAATGGCGTAATGAACGCCTTGAATTAAACGTAAATAGATCCAAGACTCTCTACCGCCTTACGGATAATAATCCATAGGCACCAGATAAATCCTATGGCACTCCAGGTAATGGTATATGAACCTCGGCCAATTTGGGCGATTCCCAAACCCAGCAGGTATAGAAACCAGAGACCGAAAAGATCGACGCCGGAGAGAAAGGTGCCCCAATAGGTCACAGCGGCAGCGTCATTGAGGAATAGACCTGAATGGACAGGCGGATTAAATGATCCGGTCATCAAGACCCAGCCTGTTTTAATAATCGCTTCAGGTACCAGGGTCAATGCTGCGTAACCTACTATGGGTAGAATCTGTCGATACGTAAGCGGAATATCACCTGATAATTCACTAAGGTGTTTACCGACTATCGACCAGGCCGCGAGCAGAAAACACACGCTGGCCGGTATCATCAAGAGACCGATTACCTGACGGCCATCTACATGGGAGGCCTGATTTAAAATCAGCGCACGCTGGCGCTCATTGATATTCGGACGATCATCAAGCTCCGCCTGGAGCAGATCCCTTTGTGCATTAAGCGCCAGAGGTAAAGTCGCTACACCGGTGCATAGGGTGAACGACATCACAAAGACCAATGGCAGCATCCATTCGATGAACGATGTCCTGCCTTCCAAATCTGCAAATGCGTGATGAGGTTTGAAATACACGGATATCCAACGTCTGCTATAAGGCTGGATATCTGAGAAGATACTCATGGGCATAAATCTCCCAGGATAACGAGGTGATAGTAACTATGCCCGCCGCCGGACCAATAGGGTTGTCCCCAGGGCCAGAATCTCCACCAGATCGGTTTTGATCTTCTGTAATCTCCTCTATCATACCCATCGAGAAACGCTTGTATATAATGTACGGTAGTTGTAGACAGATGCCGGTCAACACGCTTGGGATGTGATGCCATACCGAGATACGCCCGGATCAATACACTGTTTTCAACGATGGGCAGGGCGTTCACGTTTTCAACATACCATTCGAACACATGATAGAAATCGTCTATGAGAAAATATTCGACATTCGATGTATATAACACCGACACGCGTGTCTCATGCGCTCTGGCATAGGCGGCGATGGCTCGAAATGTTTTATCACCGGAAAAATTGCCCACAAGCGGTATGATTAAATGCCTGTGATGCAACAATTTGACATATTGATACGCCTCATTCGAGCCTAAGAAGCTCGCCAGATCTCCTTCAATGGCCGTACTCATAACCAGATCTTTAAATGTGGGATAGGCCAGGCCGTTTCTTAACTTGATATCTGCATACTTTATGGCAAGCTGATGTGTATAGAAAGATCGATAAATGTATAAAATACCTTTCAAATCCTCAGCCTGTTCAATGCCATAGCGTCGGATTTCCTTATCTATCTTCAGCCAGTTGGCATGGAAGACCAGAGAGTCTGCTCCCGTTGCTGCTTCGATGTAAGCCATAATATCTGAAATGGTAGCATGTCGGTCGGGAGATATATCTGTTTCCGTCTTTCTGTGTCTGCTGAACAACAGCGACAGGAAGGTCGTCCGATCTGGAGACAGGGTAAATACGACCTTATACAGAAAATGTTGTAACAAATTCTCACGGCGGATATCAAGGATAAACGCGATCTCGGGCCGTGTAGCTGCGATATAAGAAAAATTCTGCTCCGTCCCGACGCCGATATACACGCCGCCCGGTGAGCCCTTCTCTATCAAAGTCGGCATCGGATGCAAATAGGAGGTCTCGTTGGAGACAAAGTTATCCCCCGGATAAAACCCTGCCTCCTCTGAAAATTGCACCACAATTTCTCCGAATTCAGACAGACTCAAGGAATCCGGCAGCGCCCCATATGATACGTGATATACATCACACAGAATCAAAAGAGGCCATAATATCAAAGTGCGATACATTTTCAAGGGACAAGCCTATTGGAATCGATTGCAATATGTTGATTTTGAAATTAAGACGGTAACCGAGAAATGCGCTCGAGGCGATGATCTAATGTGGGATGGGTAGCGAAAAGTTCAACGTATCGAGGTTGAGGATTAGTATTTCCATTTATTTGATACAGGCGGTATAGAGCCTGCTGATAACATGAACGGCCGACCCACCGGGCGGTGGTTGCATCCGCCTCGTATTCATGTTGCCTTAACCGCGGAAGTAAAACGACTAATAAAAGGAAGCTCTGCCCCAAGATAGAAATGATGGCCATCCTTAAAAGACCACTGTTTGTGTAATAACCAATGTACTCAGCCAAAATGGGGTTTATTAAAATGACAACAATAATTCCCAGGGCGAAAAGCACAAAATTCTTTAATAAATGTTTATGTTTGATATGAGCTAATTCATGGGCCAAAATTGCCTTGATTTCATCTTCCGACATGGTCTCCAGAAGTTTTCTCGTGAAAAAAATAAATCGACTGCTGCGGAACATGCCGGACACAGCGGCATTGGCTTTTAATCCTTTTAGCTCATATATCATTTCAACCTTGAAATCCATCGTGTTTTCAGATATCAATGCCTTCAGAATGGTCCCTATTCGTTTGTCCCTCAATACATGTCCACTATAGACAAGCCGTAATAAATAAGGATAACAATAAAATATAATGGCATTACTGGTGATTAGGCCTGTAATAGACACAATGCCCATAAAGAAAATGGTTGTTACATCTACCGAGCCTTTAAGGTCCATCGGATATAATGCAAGGACACCCGACAGCATAGAAATTAATACAACAGAACTTATGGTTATACTCAAAAACGGTAAGATGAGGGAACTCCCGATTTCGAGCCATTTCTCACGCCAGGTTAACTGCCTTATCTGCTCTTCATTCGATATCGCCCCATTTTCTTTCTGATCTGTTTGGGACTTATCTTTTATATGTATTGGATTTACCATAAAATAGTACTTTCTTGACTCAGTAATTACGTGAAATAAAGATGAGTGAAACCCTGAAGAGTCGCATACGTTAATATAATACCTATCGCCTTGGACCGGGGTACCATGCAGATCCTATGTACCACTTCGAAAGCCAATATTAATGTGAGCATAATCCCCAGGACACGACCTAACGGTAACCATTTTAACCCTTCGGGAGCAGATGCGGATAAGCCTATTATTTTTTCCGATACCTGTTCTATCGTCGAGATCGAGGCCAATGGGGTAAAGTCCATAAAATCCGGATTAAATAATATCAGGCCAAATATCATGAAGGAATAACACAAGAGCGGGCTGTAACAAATACCCAGCCAACCAAATAACAAACGGGTATTCTGCTTACCGTCCAGCAATACCACAGCGACACTAATAAATAACCATCCGAACAGAAATACCAAGATTTCACTAAACACGAGACCTGTCATAGCACTTATATATGACAATGAGAAAAAGGGGATATACTGATCTGCAAAATCAGAAGGGAGACTTTTTATGATTTGTCTATAGATAAACAGCAATAACAATGGATGCATGAACAGGTAGGTCAAAAATATACCAATGCTCACCCATATCACATCCGATGTCTTCCTCCCTGCAAATTTATGGAATAACCAGACTTTCTTTTTCAAAAGACCCTCGATTTAAACCTCGAAGTAGACTTATCCAAACATATCTTATTTTATTTTAGCAGATATAAGACCTGTGACATACGTTTCTATAATGGACGCCATTAAAATCAAAAGGATACCTGCTGTTATTCTTTTCATAATTAAGATCATACGTTCGTTATCAAAAGACCACTCATCATATCGTAATTTGTGGTAGAGCATGATAAATCCTTCAAACGATACTGCGCCAACCATGGTAAACCCGCCCAGTTCGATCAAACCATGGGGCAAAATCAAGGCCATGATTTTCTGACCTGATGTCCCGGAGAGCATGGTTGATTGAACAACCCATGAAACCGTACACCCAGTCCATATCAATTGTATGCTGCTGGAAAAGCCTAATGTTAAGACGCCCAGTAACAGGTTAAAACATACCATCATATTATTTTTGAATATAAATTCCCACTCATCATATCCATCTAAAAGCAATCCAAAGTTCATACTTTCGGATTCAGATATTCCAAAGTCTGATTTCGTAAATAAGACATCAGCAGGCACTATTATTCCGATACATAAACCTGCAATAATCAAAGACAAAGAAACAAAAGTAGGTATTTTCTGCAAAATGGCTACCTGGGCGTTCAACAAGTAGTTGTTTTTCCAGGTAAAGAGTGGCGCTATCCCAATACGATCTCCACCCTTTACCTGGCTGTTTATCATAACCTTTTTATTCTGGGGTGACTCTTGGTTACATGCCGGCAATGACAGCCAGAGAGCCAACAGCAATTCCAAATCCAATCGGGCCAAGAGCTGCTACCCATGCGGTTCCTGCATATGTTGTTATTGAATAGGCCATGGAGGTAGCAACAACACCTCCCATAATCTCCGAAATCCCGTCGTTATAACCCGAATAAGTCAAGTGACAATATACAGCATTCGGGCTTGCAACAAGGCTTGGATTATCTGATAAATCCGCCTTAGCCAGAGGCGTCAGGCACACAGATGCAACTACAGCAACCATCAATACAACAGCAGTCGACTTCTTCATTTTAGATCTCCTAACCTGGTGATGAATACACGTTGATGGACTATTGATTACGACGAAAATGAACGCACCTCCTTATCCCATAAAAGGACGGTAGTCGATTATTCTACTTCAATCAGGAAGCTTATGACTTCCGGGAACTTGCAAAGAATAAGCCGGTCTGATAATCATCTTACCCTGTCCTTTATTCCGTGTCCGAAATCGCTTCACACCCGCTTTCAGATTTAAGTGGTGATGGCCATTGGTCTCTATGTATCAGTTGTTTCTATTAGTCGGAAATTTGTTTGTAATCTCGTCATTTATTTCAGGTTGGACACTTGATCCGGGCAAGGTCTCATGGGGAATGAGCTTGCAGCACATCACACAATGCCCTACTTTGGACGGTTATAGGCCGCAAATCAAGGAAGTCATTATAATGCTTAACGATCACAGTGGTGGAAAACTGGATCAAAGCGTTCGAGAAAGACCCATAGTCTGCCTCAATCTGGCCATTATAGATCGTCTTTCTCTTCCAAGCAATGGATCCCCGCTTAAAGCCTGCGGGGATGACAACCTTTTCAACTTTTGCCGTGTTCTATGATATGACACTATATTTGCGAAACAGGCTACTTTAGCCATCCTCCCAAGGAGAACCTCCATGAAATTACACATAAAATGTCTCACACTTATCCTGTTCGGCGGTGGCCTGTTTCAGCCTATACAAGCCCAGCAGCCCACCGATCCAAACATCGTCATCAACCCCAGACTATTCGAGGGCCTCGACTATCGGATGGTCGGACCGTATCGCGGTGGACGGGTGACGACGGTGACCGGGGTGCCGGGCGATCCGACGATGCTTTACTTCGGCGCGGTCGGTGGCGGGGTGTGGAAGTCGGATACCTACGGTCGTAAATGGGAGAATATCACAGACGGGCAGATCGCGGTGGGTTCCATCGGCGATATCGCCGTGGCGGCATCCGACCCGAAGGTGATCTACGTAGGCACCGGATCGGCCAGTGTACGGAGCAACGTCTCGACCGGCCGGGGGATGTACAAGTCGACCGACGCCGGTAAGACCTGGACATTCAGCGGCCTGAAAGAAGCTGGACAGATCGGCGAGGTAGTTGTACATCCCACCAATCCGGACCTGGTGTATGTGGCAGCTGTGGGTCATATCTTCGGCCCTAACTCTGAACGTGGCGTATTCCGGTCGAAGGACGGCGGTAAAACATGGCAGCATGTCCTGGTCCATTCGGACACGGTCGGCGCGGTCGATATCGTCATGAACCCGGAGAACCCGGACGAACTCTACGCCGCGCTGTGGCGCGCCGAGCGCAAGCCGTGGACCATCATCAGCGGCGGCGCCGAAGGCGGTATCTACAAGACGCGTGATGGCGGCGACACCTGGGCCAAATTGCCGAACGGCCTGCCGGAAGGGTTGATCGGTAAGATCGCCCTGGCCCTGTCACCCACCAATACGAACCGGCTGTACGCCCTCGTCGAAGCGCCGGACGGTCAGGGCGGCCTGTACCGGTCGGATGATGCGGGCCGATCCTTTCAATTTATCAACGACCAGAAAAGCCTCACCTACCGACCGTTTTACTACATCTATATGACGCCCGATCCCCAGGATGAAAACACGATCTATGTCAACAATGAGGGCTTCTTCAAATCAACCGATGCGGGCAGCACGTTCGTCCGCATCCGTGTGCCGCACGGCGATAACCACGATCTGTGGATTCATCCCGATGATCCGTCGTTCCTGTTCCAGTCCAACGACGGCGGCGTCAACGTCAGCCTCAACGGCGGCAAGACGTGGTCCTCGCAGACCAATCAGGCTACGGCAGAACTATATCATGTGGTCGTCGATAATCAGGTGCCGTACTGGCTCTACGGCGAGCAGCAGGACAACTCCACCATCATGATACCGAGCCTTCCACCGACGGCAAGCAGGCCTTTGAACCCCAAAGCATTCTGGCAGCGCGTTGCCGGCTGTGAGACAGGCCCCATCGCGGTGCATCCACTGGACCCTGATATTGTGTACGGCAATTGCAAAGGCCGGTTCAGCCGGTATAATCGTCGCACCGGCCAGGAGCAGCATTACTGGGTGTATCCGCATTTTAACTACGGCCATCAGGCCAGCGAGATGCCGTACCGTTTTCAGCGCACCTCGCCCATCGAAATATCTCCGCACAATCCGGATGTGATCTACCACGCCTCCCAATACCTCCACAAAACCATGGACGAGGGCAAAACCTGGGAGACCATCAGCCCGGACCTGACGGCCAACGAATCGGACAAGCAGGGCTATTCCGGCGGGCCCATCACGCGCGACATTACGGGCGAGGAGATCTACAGTACCATCTACCAGGTCCGAGAATCCCTCCATGAAGAAGGGGTCATCTGGGTCGGTTCTAACGACGGTCCGTTTCACATCACGCGGGACGGTGGCAAAACGTGGACGGATATCACGCCGACTGACCTGCCACCCGGCGGCCGCGTGCAGACCATCGACCCATCGCCGCATCAGCCCGGCAAGGCGTATTATGCCGTCTACCGGTATATGCTCGACGACTGGCGACCCTACATCTACAAAACCGAGGACTATGGCGCTACCTGGACGCGCTTAACCACCGGTGAGAACGGCCTCCCGGCCGACCATCCGACGCGGACGGTCCG
>CAJXCW010000151.1 GCA_913051705.1 uncultured bacterium | reverse complement strand
CATGCGCAGATCAACCTGAAGCGGTCTGTCGTCATCCCCTAAAGTAATATCAAAATCATAATGCGGTACCCGGACCGCCGGCTTGTTCGCCCATTGTGCCTGAGCGGCTCTGGCAGTTTCTTGCCTGTGTATTTCGGAGGTATATTCCGCTCTGATTGACCAGATCGTGGCGATCGCCCCGACCAGGCAGGCGCCGCCCATGAGCTGGGTCACGCGGTATGATAAGACGGACTGGGGCAACCGGGGGTAAAGCAGAATAGTCCCGCTGACCAGCGCGCCGGCCAGCAAGGTATAAAACACCCGTTGCCATATCAGGGTATCGATATCTCCATAGCCGATCAGGTCGCTGGAAAACAGCGGCGCGGCAAAACATCCGTAGTCCAATAATCCCTGATATTGATGGCGAAAGTAAAACAGGATGGACCCTACATATCCGAGGGGGATCAATATGGCCAGCGCCTGCACACGCAGCAGGCTGATGAGAAAAAACACGAGCGCCGTCATAAACAAAATCGACGGCAGGGTGGCGATCAGAAAAAATTGAATCGCCGGGACCATATTGAAATGCACGCCGAGTAGGTAGACCTTGACCAACCGGCCGATAGCAGAGAGCATCAGGAATCCGATATTTAACACCATCAGAGAGCCGACCACGCCGAGATATTTGCCTGTGATCCAGTTCGCCGTGGTCATGGGACGCGAAAGCATAACCTCGTCCAGATGAACCTGCTGCTCCATTTTACGAAAGTCACCCGCCACAAAAATGATGATGATCGTCTGTATATAGCTGAAGAAATACAGGGCAATCCACGCATCTGTCCCTTCCAGCATAAATTCCGCGTCCGGCGTCGTATTTATCACCGCCGCCACCGTGGTTCCGATCAGCACAAAAACCGTAAAGATTCCCCCCAGCACCGCCAGCACCCAGAACTTGGGCGTCCGGTAGAGCATTTTCCGCTCCGCTGCGGCAATGGTGAGGATGTAATGTAGAGAATCGAACATATGCGTTGTTATTGGTGCATGGTTATTGGTGAAGGGTGATTGGGAAGTTCAAAATCGGTCTTTTCAATCACCCTTCACCAATCGCTAAATCACCATTTACTCCTTCGTCAGCCACATATACGCGTCTTCCAGATTCGGTTCTTCCGGTTGCATATCGAATTCGGGAATCGGATCTCCCACGGCCCGGACGATCCGATGCTTTTCCTGGGCGATGCTGGATATGACCTGCATGCGGTCGGCGACCACTGAAAATGTCTCGTCCGTGCAGGTGATGGTCCAAACGTGCCCCCGGGTCTGTTCGACAAGCTGCGATGGATGGCCCCGGTACACCACCCGCCCCTGCGACAGCAAAGCCAGATCCTCGCATGTGCTGGAGATATCACCCACAATATGTGTGCTCAGAATGATGATTTTTTGTCGGCTTATGTCGGCCAGAAGATTGCGAAACCGGATGCGCTCCTCCGGGTCCAGACCCACCGTCGGTTCATCCACAATGAGTAAGGTTGGATTGCCGATAAGCGCCTGGGCGATACCCAGACGGCGGACCATCCCTCCAGAATAGTTCTTCACCCGCCGGTCGGCTACTGAGGTCAAAGCGACCTGCTCCAACGCCTCGTCGACTTTGTCCTCAACCTGCTTGCGCGATACCCCGTTTAGCCGCGCCATGTATAAAAGAAACTCTTTACCGGTCAACTGTGCATAAACACCGAAAAATTGAGGCAGATAGCCAAGTGTTTTACGGACCGATTTTCGCTGGGTATTAATATCCACACCATCAATCAGGACTTCGCCCTTTGATGGTTGCTCGAGTGTAGACAGGATTTTCATTAGTGTGCTTTTGCCCGCCCCGTTTGGACCAAGCAACCCGAACATGCCGGTTTGAATGTCCAGGTTGACGTCCTGCAAGGCGTGGAGGTCATTTCCATAGGTCTTCCAGAGGTGTCTGATCGTGATTTCCATAAGGGGTTAGACCGGAGAAAGGGAAAAATGTTACAGGAAAATTTTAACCCAGTATTACAAACATGCTGCCTGATTGGAACCAATAAAAGTATAGTTACTAGTGCATACCCAGACCCTGGGTTCGACATATGGTCTTATAGAATCGAATGGTACGTCATTTATTGCAGATGGAGGTAACAACCCGATTGTCACGGTCCCTGTAGGCGGTGGGACCGCTACCTTGCTAACTATCACCGGCCAGACTCTGTGTTCACCAAGTGGTCTTAGTGAATCGAACGGTCAGTTATTTATTGCCGATGCAGGCATCGATTCGATGTATTCCTGATCCTTGTCGGCTTCGTGATTCTGACGATCACCGTACCGATGGAACAGGTTAAAACTTCTAATGAAGCGGCTGACGAACGTCAGGTCTGGATGCATGTTCATCCGGGGCATCATGTGGATATGCCTTTCACGGAAACATTCGTCTATGATCTGGAGGAAAACCATGCTGGGGCTCTTGCCCATGGCCATCGGTAACGCCGCTATTGGCGATCAACCTTATTATCCCATGGGACGGGCCGTCATGGGTGGCCTTATGTTTTCCACCATTGGGGCCATGATCGTTCTGCCACTCGTCTACACCGCATTTGAAGATCTACGCACCTGGGGTCGGGGGATTGTGGCGAAGATACGGCAACCAGCGTAGGCGATTTCGGATTTCTAATTTCGGATGGCAGATTTAAAAACACGTAGCGTGCAGAAGTGCTATTTCTACACGCTTTTTCTTTACATTTCTATCCATACCTCATTTCTTTCAAATAACGCAAGAGATCAGGTTTTAAATCCGCCATCAGCAATCTACAATCCGAAATGGAGTTTTCATGTCCACCACCGACCTCGTCCACATCGTCATTCCCGGCGATGATCCCCCACAGATGCAGGGCTCGCCGCATTTGAAACGACTGGATGCATATGGCAGGGTGACGATGTATACCGACCGGCCGGAAACGCAGGAAGAAAAAATTGCACGGGTCAAGGATGCCGATGTGATGATCAACTCACGCGGCATCGTAAAGTGGCCCGGCGAAACACTCCGTCAATTGCCTAAGCTGCGCATGGCATCGACCTGCTCTATCGGCACCGACATGTTCGATCTTGAAACGGCGCGTGCGTGTGGCATCGATATCTGTAATCAGCCCGGCCGTACGGCGCCTGTGGTCGCTGAACATACCTTCGGACTGATGTTCGCCCTGGCAAAACGCGCCGCTTATTTTACATCATCTATTAAAGCAGGCACATGGCCCCGGATGGATAACATCTACCTGCAGGGTAAAACATTGGGTATTATCGGTACCGGGCATATCGGCACGGAAATGACACGTCTGGCCAGGGCAATCGGGATGGAGGTCATCGCGTGGACCTATCATCCCTCTGAAGAAAAAGCGCTGCAGATGGGCATCCGGTACGTCTCCCTGGACGAGCTTTTGCAAACCGCCGATGTCGTGAGCCTCCATGTCATGCTGACAGAGGAAAGCAGGCATATCATGAACCGGGAGGCTTTCGGTAAGATGAAGCAAAATGCCTTGTTACTCAACTGCGGACGAGGTGGTTTGGTTGACACGGATGCATTGGTCGAGGCTCTTCGTTCCGGCCATTTAGGTGGCGCTGGTATTGATGTCTTCGATCCGGAACCCGTACCGCCTGATCATCCATTGCTCGATATGGAGCAGGTCGTGCTCACCCCTCATTGCGCGGATATGACGCCGGAAGGTGTAGACCTGCTCAACGAAGGCGCTGTCGATAACATCATCGCCTTCCTCGAAGGCCGGCCGCAGAATATAGTAAATTAAGCATTCAACCACGGAGAAGTTAATATGCTGCGCATAGGCATTGTCGGCGCGGAGAACAGCCATACCGTTGCCATAGCTAAAACTATAAACATCGAACAGCGTATTTCAAATGCGCAGGTGGTCGGCGTCTGGGGTGAGACGCCGGAATTGGCGAAGGATGCCTCCGAACGTGGTGAAATTCCGATGATAGTCGAAACCCCTGAAGCCTTTATCGGGCAGGTTGATGGTATTGTGACCGATCACCGCCATGCGAAAGACCATCTGCCTGCCGTACAGGCGTTGCTGGAGGCCGGCGTCCCTCTGTTTATCGACAAGCCTTTTTGCTATCGGGTCGCAGAAGGACAGACTTTTCTGAAGCAGGCCCGTGCACTCGACGTACCCGTCGCCTCCTATTCTGTTCTCCCCAAACAGGCTTCCTTTCGTCAGCTTCAGGAAAAAATTCAAGCACTGGGAGATTTGTATGCCCTGACGACCACCGGGCCATGCGATATCCATTCCGAATGGGGCGGGGTATTCTTCTACGGCATTCATCAGGTGGATATGCTTGTGCGTTTAGCCGGATATGATGCCGTCGAGGTCCGTGTCCATCCCGGACAGGGGCAGAACCATATGGCCACCGTACATTTCAAAAGCGGCCTGATAGCTGGTATGAACCTGATTGGCGCTGCGTATCCATCGTTTCACGTGTCGGCCGTTGGTGAAAAGGGGCGGGTGGATGAAACCATTGCCTATGATGAAAATATGTATCTATCCGGTATCGAGGATTTTGTCCATATGTTCAGAACCGGAGAAACAGACGAAACCGAGGAGAGCATGTTGGGGCCGGTTGCTTTCTTGGAGGCGTTGGAGGATGCCGTGGATAAGGGGGGCTCTGTGCCTGTTCCAGCAATTGGATAGATGGGCAAGGAAGAAAGGAAGGTGGAAGTAAATTCATGGATCCTCTCATCCTTTCATCCTCTCTTCATACTCCTGCGCCCGATGCCTTGTTTCTCTGCCTTGATCCGGTGTTGGATCTTTTATAAGACCATACATCTGACGGCCTTCGGAATCTTCCGGCAGATATTCGGTAATGGGCATACCTTCCGGGGTGACGAACAGCAGACAGTGACAATATTTGTAAATCTTCATTTCATCACAGGCGCATACCCATTCACGACTGCGTTCTAACTCCGCCTTTTTATCCGGATAAAAGTTACATGGACACAACGGTCGGCCCAATTCATCTATATTGCTGGCCAGCCCCTTGACCACTGATTCCATCACCTCTGTATTTGGATGAGGAGAGGTACCGGTTTTCTCCCAATATTTCTCACAATATTTCTGCATACGCTGCATGCTTTTTTCTGATGGTAATTGTTCACTCATAATATAACCCCTTAAATTAAAACCTCACCCCTCATCAATTTTTTCTTCTATATATAGTGGGTGACAGCTATTACGAATAACCGGTAACGAATCAGAATAATATAATACAATTGTGGTTCGTTTGTGTCAAATGGTGTTACCGTTCTGAGACATCAGGGCAAAGATAAATCAAACAGTAATTTTTAGTTTTAATAAATTCACCTTTCAGAAACCAATTCCCCCCTAGCAGTTATAACGATATGGTTTGTTTCTCGCGATAGAAAAAATAAAAAAGACTGGGAATTTTCTTGACAAAAGAAAGCTCTGATATTATATCCTGCATGGCGTTAAGCTTGAGATGTGAAATCAATAACATAAACCTGCAATCTAAAACAAGACAGAACGAACTATTATGCCCCAAATTTTTTCTCCCGCCGCGAACACCTGGCTTAAAGCAAGTATCGTGGGAGGAGCCCTTCTTGTATCAACTGTTATAGGCACGATTTTATATCTTGGTTCAACCTCTTACGTAACACGACAACATCAAATCCGCCCTCAACCAGTTCCATTCAGTCATCGTCATCACGTCAATCAACTTGGTATAGATTGCCGATATTGTCATACCTCTGTTGAGGAGAGCAATTTTGCCGGTATGCCGCAGACTAAGACGTGCATGTCCTGTCACTCCCAGATATGGACCGAGGCGCCTATTCTGGAACCGGTTCGCCAGAGTTATGCCACAGGGCAGTCTCTGGAATGGACAAGGGTTCACGATTTACCGGATTATGTGTATTTTGATCACAGTATTCATATAAGAAAAGGCATCGGTTGCGAATCCTGTCATGGGGCCGTGAACGAGATGGCGCTCATGTGGCAGGAGAATTCATTGCAAATGATGTGGTGCCTTGAATGTCATCGGAATCCGGAGCAGAATATCCGGGATCGCGCGGATGTGTTCAAATTTGAGTCGCAACCGGATTACACGCCGCCATCCGATCAATTGGCGCTCGGCACGCAATTAGTTCGTGGATATAGAGTCAACAAAGGTCAATTGGAAAATTGTTCTATCTGTCATCGTTAGAAGGATTCGGTTTAACCTTTATGAAACCTCCCCAATCACATACTGAATTAGACGCGATTCGAGCCCGTTTGGACCGGAAGGAAGGCCCCGAATTCTGGCGTAGTCTGGAGCAATTGGCCGACACGGGCGAGTTTCAGACCTTCATGGAAAAAGAATTTCCACAACATATAGAAGAGGTAAAGGCCAATCCAGTCAGTCGACGCAACTTCCTGAAGTTGATGGGCGCCTCAATAGCCCTGGCCGGCGCGACGGCGTGTACCAAGCAGCCCCTGGAAAAGATAGTCCCGTATGTGCAGCGACCGGAGGATATGGTCCCCGGTAAACCATTATTCTACGCTTCGGCCTATACCCAGGGCGGTGTGGCAAACGGTATTCTGGTTGAAAGTCATATGGGCCGGCCTACCAAGATCGAAGGAAATCCCGAGCATCCAGGCAGCCTGGGAGCGACGGATATATTCGCTCAGGCTTCCATGCTGACGATGTATGACCCGGATAGGTCTCAATATATTAACCGCAGGGGCCGTATAACGACCTATGACGCATTTCTTAATGAGTTGAACCAGGCCCTGTCCAAACAGGTGGAAAAGAATGGCGCTGGATTACGAATCCTGACTGAAACCGTTACCTCGCCGACCTTAGGCAATCAGCTTCAACAGGTTCTGGCTAAATATCCGGAAGCCCAATGGCACCAGTACGAACCCATATCGAGAGATAACGTACGGGAAGGGGCACGCATAGCTTTCGGTGAGATGGTGACCACGCGTTACCATCTCAAAGAGGCGAACGTGATTCTATCTTTGGACAGTGATTTTCTCACGACCGGCCCCGGTGGTGTGCGTTACGCCCGTGACTTCTCATCCCGGCGGGATGCCGTCAATAATCTGGACCAGATGAATAGATTGTACGTGGCGGAAAGTTCTCCTACATTGACAGGGGCGCAGGCCGATCATGTGTTAGGACGTCGTGCCGGGGAGATCGAGGGCCTTGCCCGGATGATCGCCGCCGGTCTCGGCATCTCGGTATCTACGCCGTCGGGGAGCGATGAAGCCGCAAGCGCCTGGGTATCTGCCGTCGTTGCCGACCTGCGTCAGCATAGCGGCGCCGGTCTGGTGATCGCCGGTGATCAGCAGCCGGCCGCGGTGCATGCGCTGGCCCACACGATGAATGATATCCTGGACAATACCGGTAAAACAGTGACGTATACGGATTCCATCGAAGTGCAGCCGACCAATCAGACCGATTCAATGAAGACGCTGGTTCAGGATATGACCGACGGCAAGGTGGATCTCCTCATTGTTATTAATAGTAATCCAGTTTTTTCAAAACCTGCGGATCTTGATTTTGCTCAGGCCATGAACAGTGTGGCCCTACGAGTGCATCACGGCCTGTATCATGATGAGACGGCTGAATTATGCCACTGGCATATCCCGCAGGCGCACAGCCTTGAAAGTTGGGGTGATGTCCGCGCTTATGACGGTACAATCACGGTCGTACAGCCGTTGATTGCCCCGTTATACAACGGTAAAAGTGAACTTGAATTTGTGTCCGCTCTCGCCGGCAATCCGAACAAAAAAGGATATGATCTGGTTCGTGAGTACTGGGAAAGCATCGAAGTGCATGGATCAAGCCCGTTTGAAGTATTCTGGCAAACAACGGTACACGACGGTTTTATCGTCGACTCCGCTTTGCCTGCGAAACCTGTTCAGCTTCAGGATGTCGCTGCAGCGATAGGCGCTGTACCGTCTGTAGGTGACGGCATGGAGATCATCTTCGTTGCCGACCCGACCATCTGGGATGGTCGCTTTGCAAATAACGGATGGTTGCAGGAACTGCCTAAACCGCTGACCAAGCTCACCTGGGATAATGCGGCCATTGTAGGACCGAGCACGGCACAACGGTTAGATGTTGAAAATATGGATGTGGTCGAACTGACCTATCAGGGACGGAGTGTGCAGGCGCCGGTCTGGATTTTACCGGGGCATCCTGAGAATGCAGTAACCGTGCACCTGGGATACGGCCGGAAGCGTGCCGGTCAAAATGGGACGGGAACAGGTTTTGACGCCTATTCGATTCGTCCTTCGGATACCCCGTGGTTCGGCAGCGGCTTACAGGTCAGCAAAACAGGTGATGAATTTTCGATTTACAGCACTCAGGATTATCATGATATGGGCCTTGAGGGCTTGGGAAGCATGTCCCGTGATCGGAATCTGATCAGAGTGGCCGATATTGAAGAATACAGAGGTAATTCTCATGTGATTCAGGAAATGTGGGAAGCACCCGATCCGGAACGTGATCTGTATCCGAATGAACATATCTATGATGGGCCTAATGCCTGGGGTATGGTGATCGATTTGAGTAAATGTAATGGATGTAATACCTGTACCATTGCCTGCCAGGCCGAAAATAATATCTCGGTGGTGGGCAAGGAAGAGGTGGGTAACGGGCGTGAGATGCACTGGATCCGGATTGACCGTTACTACCGAGGTGATATGGATGCCCCCGAGACCTTCCATCTACCGGTGCCCTGTATGCAATGTGAAAATGCACCCTGCGAACTGGTTTGTCCCGTTGGGGCGACGGTGCATAGTAAAGAAGGTTTGAACGATATGGTGTACAATCGGTGTGTAGGGACCAGATACTGCTCCAACAATTGTCCTTATAAAGTACGCCGCTTTAATTTTTATCTTTATGCTGATTTCGAAACGCCCAGTCTTCAATTGGGAAGAAATCCGAATGTGACTACCCGCAGCCGTGGTGTGATGGAAAAATGCACCTATTGCACCCAGCGGATCAGCGCGGCCCGTATAGAAGCCAAGAAGGAAGATCGCAATATTGAAGATGGTGAAATTCTGACGGCCTGTCAGCAGGCCTGTCCTTCACAGGCGATTACCTTCGGGAATATAAAGGATCGTAATAGCCAGGTATCGAAACTGAAAACCAGTGCGTTGAATTATGGTATGTTGACGGATTTGAATACAAAACCGCGTACGACGTATCTTGGCCGGATCCGGAATCCGAATCCGGTACTTGAGGCTAACTCGAGCAAGCAAAGTAAAGTGTAAAGAGGGAGTAAGGCTTTGTCGCAAGAAGAAGCAGGCATCGATCAAACGGATGTTTATACGGGCGAACGAGTAGTCGACCCGAAATATGACAACACGAACGTCACTTCCAAGATCTCCAACATTGTATTGCATAAAGATGCGCCTGCGCAGCTTTATATCGCCGCGGCAATAGGTTTACCGATCATTGGAATATTGGGGATGTCGGTCACTTATCTGTTTTTGATGGGGACCGGGATCTGGGGATTGAATGTCCCTGTCGGCTGGGGTTTCGCCATTATCAATTTTGTCTGGTGGATCGGTATTGGACACGCCGGCACCCTGATTTCGGCTATTCTTCATCTGATGAGGCAGGATTGGCGCAATTCGATCAATCGGTTTGCTGAGGCCATGACTATTTTTGCCGTCATGTGCGCCGGTATGTTTCCGCTGTTGCACGTCGGTCGCCCGTGGGTGGCCTACTGGCTGATGCCGATTCCAAATACAATGGGTCTCTGGCCTCAATGGCGCAGCCCTCTGGTTTGGGATGTATTCGCCGTTTCTACCTATTTCACGGTTTCGCTCCTCTTCTGGTATGTCGGTATGATTCCGGATCTCGGCACGTTACGGGATCGAGCGAAACACCCTATCATAAAGCGTATATTCGGCATTTTTGCTCTGGGATGGCGCGGTGCGACTTCCCACTGGGCCAGATATGAAAAAGCCTACCTGATTCTGGCTGGTTTGTCTACGCCGCTGGTCCTGTCTGTACATTCCATCGTGTCGTTCGACTTCGCTGTATCCCTGGTTCCCGGGTGGCATACGACCATATTCCCGCCTTACTTCGTGGCTGGAGCGATATACGCCGGATTTGCCATGGTGCTGACCCTGACGATTCCTGTAAGAAGATGGTATCACCTGGAAGGGCTGATTACCATCCGGCATCTTGAGAACATGGGCAAAATTGTAATGGCAACGGGGTTCATTGTTATCTATGGCTACGCCATGGAGGTGTTCATATCCTGGTATAGCGCAGGTCCCTATGAAGGTTTTATGATGTATAACAGAATGACAGGGCAGTATGCTCCTTTCTACTGGGCGTTGATTTTCTGTAATGCCGTCAGCATTCAAATATTATGGTGGAAAAAAGCGCGGCGCAGTCCGGCTGTACTGTTTGTCATCTCATTAATCGTCGGCGTCGGTATGTGGCTCGAACGATTTATTATTGTGGCGACTAGCCTGGCCAATGATTTTATGCCCTCCTCGTGGGACCATTACTCCGGGACCGTCTGGGATTGGGGTATATACATCGGTACCATCGGTTTCTTTATGTTCATGATGTGTCTTTTTATCCGATTCCTACCGATGATTCCCATGACTGAAATGAAAATGATTATTCCGAAGCACAGAGAGAAGGACGGCTGACTATGAGTTATGGACATGCCTCATCAGAGCCCAAACTGCATGGCATAGTAGCTGAGTTCGAGGACGAAGCATCTATCATCGAGGCCACCGGAAAAACAGTCGAAGCAGGATATCATCACGTCGAAGCGTATACGCCGTATCCACTGGAAGAGCTCATGGATATTCTGCATCTTCACAAAAATAAAATAGCGTTGGTTATTTTGATCGGCGGGTTGGTAGGATGTGCTGCAGGTTTTTTCATGCAGTACTTCTCCTCGGTGATCCATTATCCTATTAATGTCGGTGGTAGGCCGTTCAACAGTTGGCCGTCGTTTATTCCTGTCATGTTCGAATGCACGATACTCTTTGCCTCAATTTCTGCTGTTCTCGGCATGATTTTGATGAATGGATTACCACGGCCGTATCATCCCATGTTCAATGTAGACCGTTTCCAGTATGCGAGCCAGGATCGTTTTTTTCTCTGTATCGAGGCGGATGATCCTAAATTCAATCCGGAAGAAACCCGTCAATTCCTTGAAAGCTTGCATCCTCACGAGGTGTCTGAAGTTGAAGAGTGACCAATCTAACTATATCCGGGTCGGTATACTGTCGCTGTTTTGCGTGATCACCCTGGCTGCGTGCCGTCAGGACATGCACGATCAGCCGCGGCCCGATCCGTATGAATTGAGTACCTTCTTTGAAGATCGGCGCTCGGTGCGTCCCAAGATAGAAGGGACCATTGCGCGCGGTTATCTAAGGCTCGATGAACATCTCTATACGGGAAAAATCAATGATGAACTGGCGACGACCTTTCCGTTCCCAGTGACGATTGATGTCCTGAACAGAGGTCAGAATCGATTCAACATCTATTGCGCGCCCTGCCACAGCAATGTCGGTGATGGTCTCGGGATGATCGTTCAGCGCGGCATGAAACAGCCGGAATCTTTCCATAGCCAACGGTTACGTGAGGTCGCCGTGGGACATTTTTTCGATGTGATGACAAACGGTTTTGGCAATATGTACAGCTATACAGAACGTGTTAACCCGAGAGACCGATGGGCGATCGCCGCGTATATTCGGGTTCTGCAGTTAAGTCAGGGCGCCAATCTGTCTGAATTGCCGGATCGAGATCAACAACAAATCCAATCAATTGTAGAAGTGGAATAATGACGACTATCTCCGATCATCTTACGGAACAACTTAACGGCTTGCAGAACAAGGCTTTAATCGTCGGACTGTTTCTGGCCATAGGTGGCTTTGGATATGCAATAGTCATGGGGAATATGGCCAACTTTTACCAGGCCTATCTGATTGGATACATGATTATCACCGGGATCACTCTGGTCTGTATGTTCTTTTTTATGCTGCATCAGCTCGTAGGGGGACGCTGGGGATTTGTTATTCAGCGGCTTCTTGAAGCCGCCATGAGTACCTTTCCCGTTCTGGCGATTCTTTTTATCCCGATTGTCCTGGGCATGGATGATCTGTATCACTGGACCCATGAAGAAGTAGTCGCCAATGATCCTATTCTTCAACATAAAGCACCCTACCTGAACGTCTCATTTTTTTATATCAGAGCTGTCATTTATTTCCTGATTTGGATTGGTATATCCACCCTGCTCATTAAATGGTCGAATGCCATGGATGAATCCGGGGATGCGTCCTTATTGGATAAGACCCGAGATGTTTGTGGCCCTGGCATGGTTGTCTTCGCTTTAACCACCACTTTTGCCTCTTTCGACTGGATTATGTCGACAGACCCACATTGGTTTTCCACGTTGTACGGTGTGATCATGATTGTCGATGCAGGTGGGGCGACTATATCCTTTATTATCATTATGATGGCCTATTTGCGGCATCATGACCCTATGGCAAAATTAGCTGATTCAGAACGGTTTTACGACTGGGGTAAGTTGCTGCTGACCATGACACTGCTGTGGTTCTATATGATGCTGTCTCAGTTCTTGATCATCTGGGCTACGAACCTGCCAGAAGAGAATATCTGGTATCTGCATCGTCTACAGGGTGGCTGGGAGTGGGTCTCGATCGTATTAGTATTAGGCCGCTTCATTATTTCGTTTTTCTTATTGTTGTCCATACCAAGAAAACGGAATCCACGTCGTCTGACCCGTGTGGCCGTTTTTATTCTGGTCATGCATCTGGTAGATATTTTCTGGCATGTGGCTCCCAATCTTCAACACAATGGATTCCACGTCAGTATAATGGATGTCGTGGTGCCGATAGGGTTGGGTGGCATATGGCTTTTCTTTGTGATAAACAGATTAAAAAAACGCCCATTGGTTCCTCAAAAAGATCCCCGTTTTGAAAAACTGGTTGCATCAATTTCATGAGACTCGTAACGAACTGAAGGTGAACCGATGAATGATCATACACCAGAGCCAGTAGATGAAAATGCCGTTACCAGAGGCCATGAGGTTACAGAGACCAACGTCTCTATGGTCATCAAATTCGGTTATGGGTTGACGGCGATGACTGTTATCTCTTTCTTGTTGATGTGGGGAATGTTTGTGGCCATTGAGGATTTTAATGAAACCTCATTCGCAACCCCATCCCCCCTTGTAGAAGATAACCAGCTGCCTCCCGCACCGCTTCTTCAGGTTATTCCTGAAGAGGACCTGGCTATACTACGAGCGGCAGAAGAGAAAAAACTGACCACTTATGGCTGGGTAATCCGTACGGCAGATATTGTTCAGATACCCGTCGACCGTGCTATGCAATTGATAGCAAATGACGACCGGTTTAAGTTACCGGCGAGGCCGGAACCAGGCAACGAAGGACAATAAGTAAAGATGATCTATTTGAAACAGCAGTAGAGATTGTGATTGTCGGGTTACCTCCGCCACGAGAGGACTGGT
>CAJXCW010000150.1 GCA_913051705.1 uncultured bacterium | reverse complement strand
GGTGGCGCTCGACGGCGGCGTGGGTGCCATCGCCACGGCATCGGGCCAGGCCGCCCAGTTTCTCGCCTTCCTGCCCTTGATGGAACCGGGCGATCATTTCGTCGCCTCGCGCGCCCTCTATGGCGGCTCGGTCACCCAGTTCGGCCTGAGCTTCCCCAAGCTGGGCTGGAAGTGCCACTTCGCCGATTTTACGGAGCCTGAGAACGTCGCCAACGCGATGACCGACAAGGTGAAGTTCATCTTCTGCGAGGGCCTCGCCAACCCTGGAGGTGTCGTTCTCGACCTGGAACCTATTGCCGAGGTCGCCCACCGCCACGGCGTGCCCCTGGTCGTCGACAACACCCTCGCCTCGCCCTATCTGTGCCGGCCGTTCGAACATGGCGCCGACCTGAGCGCACGGGACGATTTGATGGGCCTGACGCCGCTGGGCTTTGCAGTGCGTAGCAATAATATCGCTTACGCCGAATTGCTCCTCAAAAAAGGCGCGAGCCCCAACTTGCCGGACGACGTGCCCGGTATCACGCCACTGTCCATTGCAGAGAACAAGGGGTTTACTAAGATGATGGACCTGTTGGAGGCGTATGGAGCAAAGCTGTAAGGTATGGATATGAGGGTACGCAAGGTGCCCTTATGTCTCTACCCCTTCCCCCATGTCCACCAAAACGTCAATCCGCTCCACCACGGCTTCCACCATCTGTTCTCCCCTGCCGCGGTGGCTTTTCACCTCATAATCCTCAGCGCCTATCGTTTCTTCCTGCAATGTGTCGTCAGAATCTGTGCGACAGAAGACCACAATAGTCGGGTCGGCTTCCCAGATGAATTCAAGCAGCGTACCGTCCTCCGGTACCAGTTCGTATAACTGATTCACCCGGCATCGGTCCAGTCGAAAACGTTTAATGCATGGATATCCTTCGGTGTCACGATAGATGACGGTAAACACCTGATCAGGATCTTCCATCTTACAATACAGGATATCCAGATCCACATACAGCTTATCGAGAACATTATGAACGCCGACGATGCCGCCCGCACGAACGATCACAACCCGGTCGTATAAGGAAAGATTGAAGAGAGGCTCCCCGCTTTCGATGGCATACCCCATATAGCCGGCTTCCGTATCATATCGAAGGACCAAATCACGTTCAGCAGCATCCCGCACGTCCATGGGTGTGAAGGAAGTAACCTCTGTACGGCGAGGATACGCTTCTTTATGGTCCGCCACGAGTCGTTCCAGGAAATTGATGGCGTAAGAGGTCAGGTGATGTAAATGGCGTCGCACCGCCTGGAGCCGGTCTTTCAGGTCAATCATCTCAAGGCCGGCCTGATCGATGTCATACCGGGAGATACGATAGATCGGCATGTTAAGCAACCGATCAATATCCTCCGTCGTAATGTCCACTATACGCGTGGGATCCTCTACAGGTGTGAGGTCCTCGCTCCCGACGGCTGCAATCTCCTGGTTCAGATCCCGGTACACCGCATTCAATAACGATCTGATGGTCCGCTGCTCCTGGGGTGAAACGGTGCGGATGGTATCCAGGTTTCTGGCGATCATATCCCGGCTTGGGCCGTACTCCGCATAAGCCAGGCTCCGGTGAATCGTCGTCAGCAGACTGCGGACGGCAGAACGGACTTCCGGCGAACTTCCGTGCAATTCATCCAGTTCTTTGTCCATCGGATCGACGACCGGTGAGATCGTCGCCTGCTCTACGCCCCGGCGGACGACTTCGTATACGACCTCGATATCCGTGATCTCCTCGATGTCTTTATAGACACGACGCTCGATAAAAATCTGTTCCCATTGTTCAGCACGTAACTTTTTACGCAGGACCTGTTCTTCTATTTTAAGCTCTGCTCTGAGAATATCCCGCAATTGGACGGCACTGTGTCGGATTAGATCCGTCACGGTGACCCGGCACGGATGGCCTTCTTTTATAACAAGGAGGCTGGTATCAATAGAAGATTCACAAGCTGTAAACGCATATAATCCCTTGATGATATCTTCCGGCTCGGCATCCCGACTTATCTTAATCTCTATTTCCACCTCATCGGCCGTATAATCAGACATCGCAGAAATTTTGATCTTTTTCTTCCGGGCGGCATTCTCGATCGAAGCGATCAGACTTTCTGTTGTCGTCCCATAAGGCAGCTCACGGACGATGATGGTACCCGTATCCCCGGTTTCCAATCCGGCACGGGTAAGCACTTTACCATGGCCATCATCGTATTCACTCAGGTCCACAAGTCCGCCAGTCGGAAAATCGGGAAAGAGTTGAAACCCTTCTCCTTTCAGACAGGCGATCTGGGCCTGGACCACTTCGATAGGGTTATGGGGTAATATCCGGGTGGACATGCCGACGGCAATCCCTTCGGCGCCCAGCACCAGCACAACCGGAATTTTGGCTGGAAAAGTGACGGGCTCCCGGTTACGACCGTCGTACGAATCCACATATTCTGTGATGGCCGGGCTAAGGAGAATTTCTCTGGCCAACGGCGTCAGGCGACATTCGATATAACGGGCGGCGGAGGCCGGGTCACCGGTCAGAATGGAACCGAAATTCCCCTGTTTGTCTATGAACAGATCTTTGTTGGCCAGCGTCACCAACGCGCCGAAAATGGATTGATCCCCGTGCGGATGAAACCGCATGGTCTGGCCCACCACGCTGGCGACCTTGTGGTATTTGCCGTCGTCCAGTTCAAAGAGGGTATGCAGAATACGGCGCTGAACGGGTTTCAGGCCGTCATCAATCTCAGGTATCGCCCGCTTCTTGATGGCATAGGAGGCGTATTCGAGGAAATACTTCTCGTACAGAATTTCTGCATCAGCCACGTTCGATTCCCTATGGGGCTCGTATTACGCAGCTCGTAATACGAGGGTGGGTGGCAGGTGGCGGGTAGCAATAAAACCTGCGCCTGCCACCCGTGCTAATGCATTCTGGTCATCTACCGAGAATAACCAACGTGTAGTATTGAACTTATACGTAACAGCAAAAAACCACAACCTATTTTCCGGTATCCGACTTTAATCTCTTTCATTAAGTCATACGAAGACATGACAATTTTGCTCAGGTGATTATATTAGGATACACGTAAGTTTTGAACCGATCGTCTTTTCACATCATCCCAAAGCGTCAAAGGAGGCGTCTGCATGGCCGCATGGAAATTGTTAAGTTGGAATGTAAACGGGGTACGGGCCATTGCTAAGAAAGGGTTTATAGAATGGGTGGCGGAAGAAGCGCCGGATGTTCTTTGCATCCAGGAGACCAAGGCGCATGAAGTCCAGCTGGGTCCTGAGATTACGGATCTGCCCGGTTACAAAAGCTACTGGGCGGAGGCCGAGAAAAAAGGCTACAGCGGCGTGGCGGTCTATTCCCGGCATGAGCCGATCAGCGTACAGAAAGGTTTCGGAGAAGAACGCTTCGATTCGGAAGGTCGGACACTGATTCTGGAATATCCCGACTTTACCCTGTTCAATGTCTACTTTCCGAACGGTAAGAAGAATAAGGAACGGCTTCAGTATAAAATGGATTTTTACGAAGCGATCCTGGCCTGCTGGGAAGTCCTGCGGAAAGAGGGCAAACGGGTGATCTTTTGCGGAGACGTCAATACGGCGCACAAAGAGATCGATCTCGCCCGTCCCAAGCAGAACGAAAAAATTTCCGGATTCCTGCCTGTCGAACGCGCCTGGATAGACAAAATCACGGAAAACGGCTATGTGGACACCTTCCGCCATTTCAACCAGGAGCCGGACCATTATTCCTGGTGGGATGTCATCACCCGCGCCAGAGACCGGAATGTCGGCTGGCGCATCGACTATTTCTATATAACGGAGGACCTTCTGCCGGATCTGTCAAATGCCTGGATCGCCACGGATGTGATAGGCTCCGATCATTGCCCGGTGGGTATAGAGGTACAGGTGGGCAAGTAGGCAGGTGGGCAGGTGGGCAGGTACTGTGTATCGAAAGCTACGAAGCTTCGTTTATCATTGCAGCGAATCGGTTTGAGGAATAAACGTGGTATGGATTTTCGTTATATCGAATTCGGGCGGATCCTGGACAAGCCGTGTAGGCATGGAAGCCCGACCTGGATCCTTCGTGATCATAGGCGCGGTACCGCCCAGTGCGTATTGCGAAAAACCATCCATACGGGTATAGGCGTAGATAGAGAGATAACGACGGTTTTGTTCCGTGCGGATCAGACGGACTTCGACATACGAGTTTTCAGGGACCCAGTGATCTTGTCGGCTATCATAGTGATATAAGCCCAATCTGTACAGATCAGGTTTCCGAATCGGTGTAGAGGAAACAGGTAGATCATGGGGGTTTTGCATGTCTTTGGGCCAGGATACAAAGTCGCTCACCCTTTGAGATTCACCAAAATCATCCAGCAGGGAACCCAGATCATATCCAAGTACCTCGGCCAGACTTATATCCAACAGATAGTTAAAATGAAGATGGGGCTCGATGGTAAAAGTCGCATCGGATGTAATTTCCAGGACAAACCCCTGACCGTAAGTATCCTTCAGCCTCAAACTGATCTGCTGATCCTGATTTAGCGCATTGGGAGGCACATGCATTTCATATTGTATCGTCTGCATGACCCCGGTTTTGCGAAAACTAACGACACCACCCGCATCAGCTGTGATCAAATTTTCCACCTCATCCTGTCCCTGCTGTGGCATATCAACAATGGACGAGGCAAATCTGTAAAAATCATCCGGTGGAATAAGGCTGACCGTAGCCGGTTCACTGATCTTTTTACCGTTCGCATCCCATCGTAGATGAGGATAACAAGACCAATATGATGCTGAAATGAAATACGCATAGTCGACGCTTTAGGGTCTGTCTAAAAGTAACGATTCTTATATGTGTAGAAATATACGAATCACGTTCTGAACCTGCAATCGGGGAATGCCTGATAAATGGGGATAATACCCTTACTGCAAGTCAAAACCATCGACCAGTCGCCCGATACTTATATCTATAAAGATAGGTCGGGTATTTGCCGTTTTTGATCATCGTACGCAGGACTCAGGAAATGTGTCTTATGGCGTACAGGTCGGCGAGGAGCGATTTTTTCTAAAGACGGCCGGTAAACCGGATGCGCCGAAACCGATAAGTCACGATTTTAGCATCTCCCTGTTACGTAACGCTCAGCGCCTGTGGGAAAAATCTCGTCATCCTCTTTTACCTGAATTATATCAGGTTATCGAATCTCCTGATGGCCCCTTATGTGTCTATGAATGGGCCGATGGCGAACTTCTCGGAAACGCACGCGATCGTTTCAGGGCATTACCGGAACCTGTGATCATCCGGACGCTGGATGGGATCCATGCATTACACCATCAGCTGATCGGATTGGGCTGGATTGCTGTTGATTTTTATGATGGGTGTTTAATCTATGACTTTGACCGTCAGGCGCTGCATGTTATGGATCTGGATCATTATCATTTCGGACCATTCACAAACGAAATGGGACGTATGTTCGGTTCCGGCCGCTTTATGGCGCCTGAAGAGTATGAACTTGGCACGCAGATCGATGAACGAACTACCGTATTCACCATGGGGCGTACTACAGCCGTACTGCTGTCAGATAACTCTCTGGATCGTCAACCTTTCCGTGGAAACGAGGCGCAATACGAGGTCATGTGTCGAGCCTGTCGTGAAAATCGGGATGAACGCTATGTGTCGATGGCTGAATTTTACACCGCATGGATGGACGTAAGATAGAGTGGGCAGAAGGAACAGATCTCTCACACCCACATTGGATGATCCGCGCCTTTATTCTGATATCCTGTGGTCAATAAACGGGCGTCGCTACCGTCGGCGTTGACCACCCACAAGCCGCTCGGTTCACCGACGACTGCCCGGCAGAAGGCCATCCTATCACCGTTTAGGGACCAGGTAGCACGGAAATTCCAGATGCGGGGTTCGTATGAAATGAGATCCGTGACAGCGCCCGTAAACGGACTCAACAGGCAGATGGCCGTGCCGCCCCGGGCGTCATCGGGATAGTAATCCCGGTTGAAATGATCCGTATCAGGTCGATCTGCCTGATACGGCCAGGCGGTGCGGGAGCCGGGTTCCGACCTTGTGTAGGTGACGGTTTGCCCATCCGGCGACCATTGCGCCATATTCGATCCGCTGCCGCGTGTCTCCAGACTGCCGTACGACGTGCCGAACCAGTGCCGTTGTCCTTCTATAATCACCCGATGGATCGAGCCATCCGATTTACCCAGGCACAGATCCGCCCAATCATGCCCCGGATCGGTTTTGTACATGCAATCCTGATAGATCAACCACGCGCTGTCCGGCGACCACATAGGACCGAAATACAGATGGTCCGGATGAGACGCGATCTCGATCCGATTACCACCGTCCAGATCCGTGGTGAAAATGCTGTAGCCTGGCTGGTCCGGTAGCCCCGTTGTATGAAACGCCAGACGCCGACTATCCGGACTGACCTGAATGCAATAGGTAAAGCCTTCGCCCTCATGCGTCACTTCCTGCGGATCGGAACCGTCCAGATTCATGATCCATACTCGTTGTTTGCCGTCGATAATCGGATTGGTAATGATGCGCTCTTCACCGGGCAGGATGTTGCTGCACCCCATAAACGGGGCGGGCTTGTTCTTTACGGCGATCTCCTCGATCAGCCGGTCTTCCTCCAGATCATATATCCACAGGTGCGTCTGCACATGCCCTTCCCAGGCTTTGCCTTCTTCATAGCTGGACAGGATCATCCGACGGCCATCTGCAAATAAGGGACCCCAGCCCCAGCTGACCTGATTCGGGACATCGAAGGTGAGATAGCGTTCATCGCCGCCGTCGATGTTGATGACGCCGAGACGACCGCGAGAGTTGAAGAGGAGGCGAGGGATGGTCATCATGGGGTTAATCCTTATTATTCGTATCATTCAACCGATGAAATGGTGGGAGGATATCCTGTATACTTCTTGTATTATCGGAACCTATTTTTATATTCTGAACATAGTGAACAAGATCTAATCTACAACCTTTTTAAAAAACAGCGACGGATCAAGGAGCGCCCATGGATACCCCACATCAGATTAACCGACCTGCCGCAATATACCTCCGCACCATAGAACGTATGCTGGGCGACCTGGATTCGAGAATGGACACCATGACAGCGGCTGCAGAGCTGGTTGCCGGCCGTTTAACTGGGGGCGGGCAAATCTATGCGGTCGCCGACGAAGAAGGGTTCGTCTCTGAGGCGTGCGGGCGGGCAGGCGGGATCCGACAGATGAAAAATATTCAACATGATGAACACCCGCCGCTTACCGGCAATGATGTGATCCTGGCAGGCACGTTGAATCACGATCCTGAGGGCCAGGCGCAGGAACTCAATGGATACCGGGATATCGGCGCCCTCGTGATCGTATTCGGGTCTGCCCAATCGTCGGTAAGTGAGACGGCGGATATCCTCATCGATAATGGCATGCCGATCGGAACGAACCCGGTGATCGAGGTCACGTGCCGCGAAGAGCCGGTGTGTCCGACGGCGGGCGTGGCGAATATATCGGCCCTCTGGTTATTCACCTGTGAACTGGTAGCAGCCTGTACACGACTTGAAAAAACGCTGGCCATGTATGAATCCGGTGGCATGCCGGGCGGCGGCGCCCGGAACAACGCCTATCAGGATGTAATGTTCCATGAGGATCTTATGGCGCCGTCCGTAGGCCCCGGCGTATTGGCGAACCAGTTTCTCTCGGAAATGACCCGTTGTTTCACCGGACTCAGTACGCAGTATCCTCGTTTTTTCCAGGGCGGCATGCTGATGGCCCGGAGCCTCGAATCAGGTCACCGGGTGTGGATATCCGGCAATGCCCATCACTTCTCAGCTCAGAACGGAATGCCGGGCGATCCGGGCTTGTTTTCCCTGAATCTAAACGACATGGATATGGCGGCGGCAGTAGACGCATTTCAGTCGGAAGATACCTTCGCCTATATGGGATACTTCAGCTATCCTGAACCGTTCGTCAAGGCCACGCGGCAGGCCGGCATGAGTTCGGTATGGTTACAGGGAGGCTGCGAATATCGATATTTTATCAATCGTCCCCAGGAAATTCTGATCGACTGCGGATGGAAACATGGGGATGCGTGTATCGACCTGCCCGGCTACGATATCCTGATCATACCGCCCTCCGGTGTGGTACAGACCGCGGCGCTCTGGATGCTGGTGGGTGAAGCGGCGAGTCATGTATGAAAGGGCAAGTGGGCAAGTGGGCAGGACAACTTACCGACTTACCTGCACCTACATCTCCGCCGTTCCCACCACGGTATCCGAAAAATCCACATAGCCCCACATCTCGGGTACATGCATATTAACCACACCCTGCGGTGACCAGACCCAGTTGTCGCAGGGAACACCTTCTTTCTTAATATAGCCGTCCTGAACCCGGTCGAATTCCCATTCCACGCGGGAGAAGTTGACCCGCCATTCGTCGCCGGATTTGGGGGGACAGGCGGTACCGGCATATGCTTCCATGCTGGTCCAGGGGAAGGCCATCTCAACCGCCCAGCCGTGGTCCGTATCATGGGAGCAGTTGACCGTTCCATCGATCTGGACGGCATGTTTGACCCCGATGAAATCCCAGTCGTGGTCGGCCTTGCCGCCTTTGTTGTAGGGCTTGGGCAGGTACAGATCCCAGACGGTATTCAGCGGATTGATCTCAAACTCCATGTAGTGGTTCGTATCGCCATCTGGATCGATGAACACCTCGAAGTCGTTGTCCTGGCAGATCACGGAATCCCGCTTGGTCAGCGTGCCCCATACATCCGGCTCTTCCATATCGGCGGCGACATAAAAATAGTCGTCGTCCCATAGCATCATAGCCCGGGTGCCAAATCGGGGAATGGGTTTGAGATCGCCCTCGATGTCCACGAACAGGTCGGTCCGCGGAGCGCGTATCCAGGAGGGATCGTTCAGATGACCATCAATTATAATCGGCCCGCAGGCGCGGTAGCAGATATAACGCTTGGGCACGATATCGGGAGATGGGGTGTCGGGCATGGAACGTCCTTTCTATTGCGGATTTAAAGCGGATTTAACCACGGAGGTTCTAGATAAAGGAAGAAAGGAGGAGAGGAGGAGAGGGGGAAAACAGACATCCTTTCGTCCTTTCATTTAAATCCCATACCCTCTGTGGTTAACGTTTTACTCTCCTTCGTATGGAACACCTATACCGGTAACTGTTTCAGGGCCATCCATATCGGGGGTCATAAAAATGTGGCTGCCGCCACCTTCACTGGTGTTGCCGGAGAAATGTGCGCCGTGGTGGTCCATGGATATAATCGTCACCCCACCGATACGCTGAGATGTCAGGTCGTTCATGTCGCGCAGGCCTTCGGTGGTGGCCTCTTCGAGTGACATACCCATTTTCATATAGGTGACCACATTGCGCGCCGTCCCATCACGGATGCACAGTTCGCCCGTGCCGGTGCAGGCTGCGGCGCCGTACCGATTGTCGGCATACCCGCCGGCGCTGATCACCGGCGAATCGCCCAGCCGGCCCGGATATTTCCAGCCCCAGCCGCTGGTGCTGACACCGGTACAGATATCGCCGTTACCGTCCTGTGCGATAAAATTGGTGGTGCCTCCGGCTTTCTGAGCATCAACCGCCATATGACTCAGCTTCCAGAGTTCATTCGTAGTTTGCAGTGTCTCCGGATCTTCGACGCCTAAAGTTTCCCGGACATGTTTTTCATAGATCTCGCGCATCTCGGGCGTCTTGAGCGTGCTCTTTTCGAAACCCATCTCAGCAGCAAACCGCTCCGCCCCCTCAGCAACGAGGAACACATGAATGAGCTTTTCCATCACGTTCCGCGCGATGGATATGGGATGGTCATACCCTTTTACCGCGCCGACCGCGCCGACATTACGGGTCCGTCCGTCCATGATAAGCGCATCCAGTTCAGCCACGCCTAGTATATTGGGATACCCATGCAGCCCGACGCTACGGTCCTTCCTGTTAATTTCCACTTCCCGAATGCCGATTTCCACCGCATCGACGGCGCTCTTGCCCTCTTTAAGCGCGGTCGTCGCCTGCCGGATGCCGACATCCCCGTTGCCTGTTGCCATGACGATCATAGAAAATCCTTGAAGTTGGTGAGTTGGTGAGTTGGTGAGTTGGTGAGTTGGTGAGTTGGTGAGTTAATGGGTATGGTAATGTTCCATGTGAATAAGGCAAGAATATATTATAGCCTACTTCTATCTCTTAAAATCTCCGTGTCTTCGCTGATTAAGCTACTCCTGCCATTGCCGTTCTATCGGCGCATATTTTGACTGATATATCTGCTCATCGATTTCCAGGCCCCAGCCCGGCATGTCGGAGACGGTGTAGGCGCCGTCTTTAAAGGTGAAGCCGGTTGGGTGGTAAGCGTCGGGGTCGTAGGCCGGAATTTCGTCGGAGAGAAAATTCGGGATGACCTTGCCGAGATGAGCGGTGGCGTAGACGGCGAAACGGGAACCCCAGGTATGCGGTGCGCAGAGGCGGTTGTGGATCTGGGAGAAGGCGGCCAGGCGCCACCAGGCGCTGAGACCGATTTGTGTGGTGTCGAGCTGTACGACGTCGATCAGACGTTGCTCTATGAAGGGGTAGAGCGAGGATGGCTCCGCCAATGTCTCGCCATCTGCGATCAAGGTCTTCAGGCCGTTTCGATCCAGGAAGGCACGGAATTTTGTATAGTCCTCAATGGTCTCGGGGAACATCTCTTCCGCCCAGTAAATGTCCTGATCGCCGACCGCCTCCAGGAGGCGTTCGGCACCTGCTTCATCGAAACCGTTGTTGCCGTCGACCATAAGCTTGATATCGGGGCCTATCGTTTGCCGGACGAGTCGGATGGCGTCCACATCCCGCGAAAAGCCTTCCTCCGGCGGCATCCACTTATGGCCCCGACCTATTTTCATCTTAATCGCTCGGTGCCCCTGTGCTACGCTCTCTGCGGCCTCCTGCCCGACGCGTGCGAGTCCCAGCTCAGGATACACCAGATCGCAGAAATACAATCCGCCGTCGTACGCATCAATCGTATCACGACAGCTTGCACCTAAAAGCGCGTACACAGGTTTTCCGGTGATCTTTCCGATCAGATCCCAGAGGGCATGTTCGATGCCTCTCAGCGTGATCCCTTGTTCCGCATCCACCAGTGAAGCAGGATTAACGCCCAGCGTTTTCGGCGTCTCCGCTTCAATGGCATCCGCCGTAGCCCGCGTTACGCCAAAGCCCTCATGACCGCTATTCGTAAACACCCGAACCAACCGCTCCCGGTTCGTGTCTCCATGGTCGTCTTTTACTGCGTTCTTACCGATCATCTTAGGACTTTTTCCCGTCACCTCCACGTAGGTGATGCGGGTGATGAGGACATCGGACGAAATTTCCGGTGTGGAAAACATAGTCATGCTCCTTCTAATTGTCTGATTTGTTGATTGTCTGATTGTCTGATTGGAAAGACTACAATCAACAAATCAACAAATAATTCTCACCATCCATGCACCCAGTGCCCGTCGCCGGGGAACCACACGGAATCTACCAGCGCCGAGATGCCGATGCCGGTGGTATACCCGATAAGCAGCCCCAGGAAGAAGGGTTTTGTTTTATGGTACAGCGAAACACCTCCAATGCGCAGAACCAGCAATTTGATCAGCCAGGCAAGGAAAGCGCTGAACTGATATACGCGGACCCCCTGCGTATTCTGAAAGGCCAGGCCCACCGGATGCAGAGGCCACCAGGGTAGGCGTGCCCTTAGCAGGGCCAGCATGAACACTTCGCCCATACCGAACAGCCAGACCAGCATCTTCTGTAGATCCGGTTGTGAACGATTCGCTGCATTGATATCGGCGTACAGCGAATAATATACATTGGTATTGCCCGTGACAAGCGTGTAGGTGCCCAGATTATCGCCCCCGACGGTATAAAACAGGTTCAGGGCGTAAGCGAACGAGGCGCCGACCCCCATGGCAAAAGCGATCCAGAGAGAAGGAAACATCCATTTCTTCTCCGCGACGCCGGCCATCATTTTGACATAGTGCGGCATCATCGGGATGGCCAGAAGACGGCTGCCGCCGACAAACGCGCCGCTGTTATGCAGCTGGAGTCCGATCAGTTGTTCGTTGGTCATATTCATCGTGCCGAACGCCGTTTTAACCAGGCCGCTGCCGCCGACATCAGGCGGAAACAGATACGCAAAACCGCTGGCTGCCAGAAATTTAGTTACCGCAAAATATGCGGCGGACATCAACATCGAAGTGCACAAGGCAAACAGAAGTCCCTGCCCGGATACCGTCAGCCAGGCGACCAGATAGGTGAAGCCTCCGATCACACCAAGCACCGCCGTACGATAGGAGAACAGCCCATCCTGCGGATCTTCCGTCCGGTCGCGAGCAAAGGCGCGCCGCCATACCTCCCGCAGATGGGGCCGGGCGATCCATAGAGACCAGATGGACAGCGCGATCAGGGCGCCGTGGCTCTCCAGATTGATGATGGCCGAAGAGGCGGCCTGCTGACCCTGCAAGCCCACTGAAAAGCCGAAGATGTTCATAAAACCGATCTTCAGAGTCGCCAGTAAACCGAACAACCAGAAGCTCAGCAGAATATCCATGCTGCAAAAGTAGGTGAACGCAATGAGGGAAGGCAGTATGCGAAATCCGTAAGGCGGGAAAAAGTTTGCGAAGGTAAAGGCCTTCATGCCATAAGGACCAAACAACCAGATGCGTTCCATGCCCTCGTTGAAATAGGTGGTAATGTTCCAGGCGGCGATCAAGCCGGGAAGGGCGAAACCGGCCCAGAACCAGCCGTTTTTGAATAAGGCCGGGATGGACCGACCAGGGGTATTGAATCCTTCCACCAGCGCTTGCGGCAGGGTCACCAGCGGGAAAGACAATTTTTCATGTTCGATCCACTGCTTGCGGAAGATGACCGTCATGCACATGCCCATCCAGATCATAACCCCGGCTACACTGAGCCACCAGATCAAGGGCGACAGCCAGGCGCTCCAGGGGACGGTTTCGCCAGCGAGTAAGCCCATGTATAACTGCGGCACGGCTTCAGCCGGGGGAAACAGCCAGCCCGGGAGATCCCCGACAAACGATTCATTCCAACCGTTTTCAGGCGTGGCATAATACGCCGGCGCGGTCATGATCCCTATCCAGTATCCGGTCCAGCCGATCGCCGGCACGGTGCCCACGATCCACCCCATGCACAGAATGACCAGCAATTCCGTTCCGCTCAGTGCTTTATCAGGAAAAAACCACCGCAGTCCGACGTTGATCGCCATCCAGAATACAAAGGGAATGAACGCCGACATGGGCAGGTTCGACATCACCAGCGCCGCTGAGTGCATCGCGAAATAGGTGTAATTCGTCCACACACAGAGGGCCGCGGCCGTCGTTGCGCCCAGCAGGACGGCACGAAAGGTGACGCTGGAGGGAGCGTGAGCCGGACGGCTGGTCGGGTCCCGACGTGAAGAGGGGCGAGTCAAAACTCAGAACCTCTTTTCAGATCTGCTGATAGATCTGCATATACCATTGTACATACAGACTCG
>CAJXCW010000149.1 GCA_913051705.1 uncultured bacterium | reverse complement strand
CAAATCAGGGTAACATCAACCCCTTCCTGGTATAGTTCCCAGGTCGTCAACCTGGCGCCCTGAAGAATGGGCCGGGTTTCGTCTGCAAAAACCCGGATGTTTTTTCCTTCTTTTTTTGCCTGATAGATTACGGCCAGGGCCGTACCCCATCCTGCTGTCGCCAGAGCGCCTGCGTTACAGTGGGTCAACACGGTTTCGCCCGATTTAAGTAAGGACGCCCCGTGTTCACCGATTTGACGGCACATGGTCTGGTCTTCTTCCTGGATGGCCAGCGCTTCCTGTTTCAAGACGTTTTTTATAGATGCTATCGGAGCATCCCTGTGCGCTTCTGCCGTCCTCCGCATGCGCGCCAGAGCCCAGAACAGGTTTACTGCCGTCGGCCGGGTAGCCGCGAGCGTTTCAATGACCTTGTTAAGTTCAACATAAAACGCCTCGAAGGTGTCCATTTCCAAATTCTGAACACCGACCACAACACCGAATGCGGCAGAGACGCCTATGGCAGGCGCCCCACGGACCTTTAAATCCTTAATGGCGACAGCGACTTCCCGATAATCGCCATAGGTTTCGTATACTTCCTCGTTGGGCAACCTGGTCTGATCGAGCAAGGACACGGTCTGCGTCTGCTCATTCCACTGTATCGTTCTAAAATTCATAAGCATATAAATTTCTGAAAGAGCTTTTTACAGGGTCAACATATCTATAAAACGCTCGTATCGAAGATCGATTTCATGCTGCGTTAGTGATTCCAATCGCCGAATACTGAAATCTTCTACGTTAAAGGAGGCCATGACCGACCCATGGACCATCGCATTTTTCAAACCTGTGTCGCTGGTATCTTGAGATTTTGCCAGATAGCCGACAAAACCACCCGCAAATGAATCCCCCGCGCCGGTCGGGTCAATAACGGTCAGGACAGGAAACGCCGGCACCGAAAAATAGTTGCCATTCGTAATCAATGTGGCCCCGTGTTCCCCTCGTTTAATAACCACAGCCCTGGGACCGAGGCCCAGGATCTGATTAGCGGCGCGCGCTAAATTATAATCATCGACAAGTTCTCTTGCTTCGCTATCATTTATGATGAGAACGTCTACCTTTGTCAGTGTTTCCAGTAGCGCCTCCCGTTTGCCGGATATCCAGAAATCCATGGTGTCACATACGATCAGCTTCGGATGTATGGTCTGGTGCAGGACGCTGCCTTGCAGTTCCGGGTCGATATTGGCAAGAAAGACAAACGGTTGTTCTCGATGCCGGTCAGTCAGGTTGGGATGGAAGTCAGCGAAAACATTTAACTGAGTGTCCAGGGTTTGTCGATCGTTCATGTTGGGCTCATATTCACCTGCCCAACGGAACGTTTGGCCATCCGCCACTTCAAGTCCGGAAAGATCCACATGCCTTTCGCTTAAAAATTGTAGAGATTCACGAGGAAAATCTCTACCTACTACAGCGACGATATCAACGGGGGTATAAAAACTGGCGGCAGCAGAAAAATAGATGGCCGATCCCCCAATGGATTCTTCTGCTTCTCCATAGGGTGTTTTTACGGAATCAAAAGCTACAGACCCCACTACAAGAATACTCAAATATTTACTCCCTACGGGTTTATTTTACAACGTGATACATCCGACAATTTTTATTCGGTTGTTACGACGACGCTCATGATATCCGATATGGTTTCCTGCCTGATATCACCTGTTTCGGGATCGATATACACCCGGGTTACCGGTGCATCGCCCCATAATCGTTCCAGGCCATAAAACACCCGTGTTTCTTCCTGGAATACGTGAACCACTACATCTACATAATCGAGCAACACCCAGCGCCAACTTTGTGTTCCTTCGGTATGCCAGGCCAGGGTATCCATTTCTTTGAGATCATCGGCAACCTGATCTACGACCGCCTTAAGTTGTGGAACGGAGTCGGCAGATCCAATGACAAAGTAGTCAGCAATAGATGTGATCTTTTTCAGATCAAAGATACGCACATCCATGGCGCCTTTTTCCAACATGGATCTTGCAGCCTGGCCTGCCAGTTCATTCGAGTCTAACGCCACTGTGTATTATTCCCCATAAAACCGAAGTTCCTGATAATCCTTGCCGATTATAGCGGTAACGTCTACCAATCGATCTTCATTTCGCTGGAGGATCACATGGGGGGTTCCCAGAGCCTGCGCCACTGCTTTTGCTGATTCTGAGATTTCCTGCCCACCCCGGCGATCTAAAATGATCGTCTCCGGAAATTTAAAATGTTCGGCATTGTCGATATTAACGACATCAAATCCTTGTTTCCTCAGATACTTCATCACTTGCTGACTAATGCCTGCTTCACCGCATCCGTTCAATACTTCCACCTGCACATGCGCATAGGCGCTATTGGACGTCATCTGTGGCGAGTCCAACGGCGTTAATCCCGTTATTGTGGGTGCAAATACCGAATACAATAAATAGGCGTTCAAACCGATCAGGATGACGATAATCACTTCTACTGTCCACAATCGAATTTGCTGGCGTTTTGTATTTCTTGGCGCCCCACTCGATTGGATTAAAGGACGTGTACGTATTCGCTTAGGCATCGACAGACCTGATTTTTTTCTACGGAATCATTACCAGGAGGGCATCGAGACGAGAACAACAGGCAGGGCCATTACAGGAAGGGTTTCAAACGATACCATACTAAAAAGCTTCATGTGCCATACCATCGCCCTTTCTACCCCCAGCTAAATGTACTCAACTGTCTATCAGATTTGCGCGCTTAGAAACATATATCCCAGGATTCCGTGGGGGGCCGGGCCGGAGAAGAAGGCTGTGCCCATCCGGGTCGCCAGGTCTGATAGGAGCTGCCGAAAGCTCTCGTGGACTGTGTTCCATAGCTTATATGCAACAACATATTATCCCTGGGGCGATAGATAAAATCGAACCCCGGAACAACACGTGTCTGCCCGTCTCTTACAATCGATGGATTACCGGTGTGCATCAATACACTCTGGACGCCCAGATTGACCCGGAATAACATGTCGGGAGAAATCTGGTAGGCCAGCGAATTTGTGTATAAACTTATGGCCGAACTGCCGTTTCGACCAGAACCGAATCCCATGGAATAGCGATGAGACATCGATACCTTCGCCTGATCAAGAAACCGGGCAAGGCCAAGTTTAGGCTGATTCAAAAATACCCGTTTGTCAGCCAATTTAGCAGGTATTTTAATATCCTGCCCATAGGATTTTATCGACATCATGCTCAGTGTCAGGATTATTAAAATAAAAAAACGGATCATGATCCTCGTCCCACGGCCGGTATTTCCATATTCGGTACCAGCGAAATTAGATAGCTTGTAGAAAAAACAAGATCGTGGAAATATAACCGTTAACACTTTGAATGTCAACTGTTTTTTAGATTACCGAAAGGTGGGATCCGTCCTTTTTACGGGCGTCTATCCATGCTTCCGCGGTGGCTAAATGTGCCAGGGTATTTATGCCAATTGTTTCATCCGGGTCTGTCGCTATAATCCCTTCTATCCTATCGCCTTGATCACGCAATATGCCAATGGTATCTGTCAGGTAATATTCGCCTTGCTTATTCATTGGTTTTATTTTTTTCAATGCTTCCATCAGCAGGGGCGTATGAAAACAGTAGGTGCTGGTGTTGATTTCTTTTATCTCACGTTCTTCATCTGTTGCGTCTTTCTCTTCCACTATACGGATGATCTGTCCTTCCTTAGTGCGTATAATTCGTCCGAGCCCGGCAGGTTCGTTCATCTTAGCTGTCAAGATAGACACTGCCGCTTGCAACCGATGGTGCTCAAAAACAAACTTTTTCAACGTGGCGGCGGTAAGTAGCGGGGTATCTCCTGCAAGCACAAGCATGTTATCGTCAGCCCCTTCAAGAAATGGAACCGCTTGCATGACCGCGTGGCCTGTCCCTAGCTGGTCCTTTTGTTCAGCAAAAATAACCGGATAGGACTTCAAGGCGCGGCGTACATCCTCGGTTTGATGCCCCACGATCACAACAATGCGGTCGGATCGAATCGCCATGGCGGTTGCAACAACGTATTGGATCATCGGGCGATTGTGGAGTGGATGAAGCACCTTGGCCAGGTCGGATTGCATTCGTGTCCCTTTCCCCGCAGCCAAAATGAGGGTCGTTAATCTTTGTTCTACATCATTCATGCCTTCGGCTCCGATTCAGATGGATCGTAGCTTTTTATAAGATGATCAACAGGGCCTAATTGTTTCAATAAGTCAGCCATTGATTTTTGATTTACAGGGTGAATTAAATCCGGCCATATTTCGGCGAGCGGTACAAGGACAAAGGCCCTATCAATAAACCTGGGATGTGGAATGATCAGATCGATCTGATCGAGTATCAGGTCGCCATATAATATCAAATCAAGATCGATTATGCGGGGTCCATCCCGCCAGGTTTTCTTACGACCAAGTTTACGTTCTATCTCCTTAATCATTGCAAATAGTGAACGGGGAGTCTCAGACGTATTGATCACGAGAACGCCGTTCAGGAACACAGGTTGATCCGTGTATCCTACCGGGACCGTTTCATACCATGATGAAAGACGCAGCACCTCATGGCCCTGCATGGCCTGCAACAGACTGACAGCCTGGCGGCACGTTTGAATTTTATTTCCAAGATTGGATCCGATCCCTATCACGGCAGGGGGCATATTCGGTTTCACCTTATCGGGTAACCCCGTTTAAGCGGGTCTCTCTCTATGCAATTCCACCTCCATCGTCCCGACCTGTCCTGACACAGTGTTACCAGGTTTTCGGATGCGTATGATTACATAGAGGGCCGGATAGGTCTGTAACAACACCTCTGCGATCTGTCCAGCCAGGCTTTCCAGAAGGTTTTGGGGGGGGCCGGTAAGGAGTCGTTCTACAACTCGATATACATCCACATAATCGATGGTATCGGCGGGGTCGTCGGATTGCGCAGGCCGTGTCAGGTCTACACGTAATTCCACATCAGCTTCGAATATTTGCCCCAGAATCCGCTCTTCAGGAAAGATACCGTGGTAGCCGTAAGCTCGAATTTTTCGGACTCTGATCCAGTCGTCTGACATGGAAGATATCCAATCAGGCAAGGCTATATTGGGGAAAGACCAATTTCCGAAGTCTATGGCGGGAGAGGACACGTTCTATACGTTGGACGACCGTTTGAAGATCAGCTTCGGGTTTGTTTAATGCAATCCGGACATACCCTTCTCCATACTCTCCCATATAGGCGCCTGGTACAACGAAAACCCCGGCTTTTCTAAGCAGAATGCTGAAACGAACAGATGAAAATCGCGGGGGGACAGGCGCCCAGATATATACACTGCCTTTTGGCTTTCTGAGTTTCCAGTCAAGTGATTGAAAGCCTTCAATAAGTATATCACGTCGGTTTTGATAACAGTCCACCACCGTTTTAATATGGTACTCTACATTTTCAAATGCAATAACGGCAGCTTCCTGGAGCGCTTGAAACATAGGGGAGTTAATATGGTAAGTCAACTGGGCTATGGCCGCGAGTGAGGATGGATTACCCACAGCTACGCCAAGGTCCCAGGTGTCGCCTCCCAGCAAAGAAGACAGGGAAAAGATTTCAATACCCACCTCTTTTCCTCCTGGTGTCTGTAAGAAACTGGGGGCTTCATATTCGTCATAGGTTAGAAAATGATGGGTGGCATCATGGCACACAATAATGTTGTGTTTCCGCGCGAAGTCTATCACTTCTCTGAAGAAGGTTACATCGGCAACAGCGCCGGTCGGGTTATTCGGATAACTGAGAAATAATAATTTTGCCTGATTGGCCAATGCCGGATCAACTTGCTTCAAGTTCGGCAAGAAGTCATTTCTTTCGTGCAGGGGTAGTGTGTGGACCCGCCCCCCTGCCATGATCGTGCTGGATCGATAGGCTGGATAGGAAGGATCCGGGATGAGCACCGTTTCTCCGGGATTAACAAAAGCAAGGGGCAGGCAGGCCACGCAGGCTTTAGTGTTGATCACAGGTAATATCTGGGTTTCAGGGTCTAATGCCACATCGAACCGTTTCGCAAACCAGGTACTGAAGGCACGACAGAAATCGGGGGAGATATGATTTTCAGATGGAGGATGATTACTGAAACCTTCAACAGCGGTGATGATATGATCTATAATATCCTGCCGTCCTGGCGCCTCGATGGATCCAACCGTCAGATCAATGGGCTCAATGCCTCGCGCAACCAGGCGTTTTTTATACCGGGTTAATTCCTGATGGCGATAGGGCGGAATCTGGTGCAATCGTTCTGCAGGTTCGATAACCATACGACGATTCATGCATCACATCCGAATTGTTGAAAGAAATAGATCACAGGGTACGTTTATAGAAATATAGAGAAAGTGTCTGATAGATTCAAGAAAAAAACGCCCCGGTCAAAAGATCGGGGCGTTTTCAGAACGAAATCTAAGCTGCTCACACCTTCTTAGTACATTCCGCCGCCGTGAGGCATCGGCGGTGTTGCATCATCTTCCGGCAGTTCCGCAATCAATGCTTCGGTGGTCAGAAGCATACCCGCGATACTGGCTGCGTTCTGCAGGGCGACCCGTGATACTTTCGCCGGCTCAATGACACCAGTCTCAGAAAGATCACCATAGGCATCGTTCTCAAAATTATATCCGTAGCTGCCTTTACCCTTCTTAATCTCCTGGAGGATGATAGAGCCTTCCAGACCCGCATTGGCCGCAAGTTGTCGCACCGGGGTTTCGAGCGCGCGCCGCACGATATTCACGCCGATCGCTACATCGCCTTCAACCTCTAAGTTATCAAGTGAGGACAGTGCACGAATAAATGGAACGCCGCCGCCGGGCACGACCCCTTCATCCACCGCCGCCTTAGCGTTGTTCAGGGCATCTTCGACCCGGGCTTTCTTTTCTTTCATCTCGGATTCGGTTGCAGCGCCCACATTGATAACGGCTACCCCACCGGCCAATTTTGCCAGGCGTTCCTGCAATTTTTCCTGGTCGTAATCGGAGGTCGTCTCATCGATCTGCGCTCGGATCTGATTAATACGACCCTGTATGGCATCTGAGCTGCCCGAACCTTCAATAATGGTGGTATTATCTTTATCCAGCGTGATGCGCTTGGCTGTACCCATATCACCGATCGTGGCATTCTCGAGTTTGAAACCGGCATCTTCTGAAATGACCGTACCGCCCGTAAGAATAGAGATGTCTTCCAGCATGGCTTTTCGGCGATCGCCGAAGCCGGGCGCTTTCACGGCAGCGATTTTCAACATGCCGCGCAGTTTATTTACCACCAGCAAAGCCAGCGCTTCACCCTCGATATCTTCTGCCATAATCAGGAGAGCGGAACCGCTCTGCGCTACTTTTTCGAGGATCGGGTAAATATCCTTCACCGCGCTGATCTTTTTGTCATGAATGAGGATTTTGACATCTTCGAGCACCGTTTCCATAGATTCTGCATCGGTAACAAAATAGGGAGAAAGATAACCGCGATCAAACTGCATCCCTTCAACGATGTCAAGCGAGGTTTCCATACTCTTGGCTTCTTCGACCGTAATGACCCCATCCTTACCGACTTTTTCCATGGCATCAGCAATCAACTCGCCAATGGTGTTATCGCCATGAGCGGATATGGTCGCGGTCTCTGCAATTTCTTTACGACCGGCCACCGGCGTGGAGGCCTCGGCGATCGCAGCGACGATGGCGATGACGGCTTTATCGATACCGCGTTTCAGATCCATCGGATTCGCCCCGGCGGTGACGTTTTTCAGACCTTCAGTATAGATAGACTGGACGAGAAGCGTTGCCGTGGTTGTGCCGTCACCGGCGACGTCACTGGTCTTCGACGCCGCTTCTTTAATCATCTGGGCACCCATATTTTCATAATTGTCTTGCAACTCAATCTCTTTAGCAACAGATACGCCATCAAGCGTAAATGTGGGCGCTCCAAACTTTTTATCCAGCACCACACAACGGCCTTTAGGTCCCATGGTAACTCGGACCGCATCCGCCAGGATGTCCACACCACGTTTCAAAGCCTGGCGAGCATCTGAGTCAAACGATAGTTGTTTGGCAGGCATTACAACCTCCTTAAAAATAGCCATGAACAGATCATGGCGTTCCTGCTGTTAACACAATAATATAATCCCAAGTTCGCACTTAGTGATTATTCGACAGAATGGATCACATTAATAGAAATATAACCTATTCAAATTTCTCGTTTTGTGCTTGAGAATTAGCACTCCAATAACCAGAGTGCCAATATAGGCGTCCATGTGATTAAATGCAAGTGTTTTTTGTTTGTCTTTGGAATTTTTTATGGGGATAGATCGAAAGGATATGGCCGGATATTACACATCGGCTATATGGGTAATTGTACCGGAATGCACCGCAATACAGCCACGATCTTGTGTCTCCAGCAAAAGGCTACCATCTTCTTTTATATCGACGACCCGACCGGAAGCAGGTTGTACGGGGTCGTTGACTTCAACCAACTGGCCGCGCCATGCCAGGCGGGACTTTATTTCAGGAAGGATATCGCGGAGACCGGATTGAAGATATTCGTGATACACCGATTCGAACGTTTCTACCAGCTTGCAGAATAAAGGTTGCCGGAAAACCGGTTCACCTTTCACGATACGTAATGAGGTAGCTGTTTCTTGCAATTCGTCGGGAAATACATCGGTGGTATGATTAACATTGATGCCGACCCCAACGACGACGCAGGGCCCCTCTTTCAACATGGTCTTGGTCTCGGCCAGGATCCCTGCCACTTTCTGATCTTGAATTAAGATATCATTCGGCCATTTTATACAGATATCGATATCGGTGCTTTCTTCTATACACTTCGCCACCGCATAGGCGGCGCAAATCGTTAAGGGCGGTAAATGCCTACCGGAGATACGCGGCCGTAATAAAAAGGAGGTCCAAATACCGATGCCTGGCGGTGAGAACCACGTATGACCCCGCCGACCACGTCCGGATGTTTGTTCTTCGGTGAGTGCGACCGTGCCTTCAGGGGCACCACGCCGCGCCATAACCAGAACCCGGTCGTTGGTAGAGGTTAGCCGATCACGATATTCCAATGGATGTGCGAACCGGGTAGACCGCAAATCACGACGTAATTGGGAAATATCGTAGGAATCTATTGATCCGTTACCAGACATACCCTCTGTCCATTATTTCAAAATTCAGGAACGGTTCATATACCAGGGATCGAATCGAACAAGAGGTAAGATAATATACTGCCCCTTATATTTGGTCAAGCCAATTTCATAATGCTCATTCAATATTCAAACTGATATCCAGGCATGGAGAAGAGTGGGTCAATGTGCCGATTGAAATCAGATCCACCCCTGTTTCCGCAACGCTCCGCACCCGGTCCAGGGTGATAGTCCCGGACGCTTCAAGAAGGGGACGTTTTTTATCCTCGGTATGGTGGCGAATATATGCTACAGCTTCTTGCATTTGAGCGTCTGACATGTTATCCAGCATAATCTGATCGATTTCAAGATTCGCAGCTTCTTTGACCTGGTCCAGTATCGCAGCTTCTACCTCGATCTTAATGGTTCTCTCTGCGTTTGCCATTTGCTCACGGCAGCGATTCACCGCTGGTGTAATCCCCCCAGCGGCCGCGATATGATTATCCTTAATCAGGACCATATCATATAATCCAAACCGATGGTTCACTCCTCCGCCTGACTTAACAGCAGCCTTTTCCAAAACGCGGAAACCAGGTGTTGTTTTACGCGTATCGGTGATGACGGCGGATGTGCCTTTTATCGCCTGTACATACCGGTTTGTCATGGTGGCTATGCCCGAAAGGTGCCGGATAAAATTGAGGGCCGTACGTTCGCCCGTGAGAATAGCACGGGCAGCGCCTTCGACGATTGCAAATGATTGTCCGGCAATTACCCGATCTCCATCTGTTACAGATGCTTCAAATTGCAGGGATGGATCGACCTGCAAGAAGGATAGATGGGCTGCTTCCAACCCGGCGATAACCCCCTCTTCTCTGGTGATGAAATACGCCTTCGCTGTTGCCTTTGGAGAGATAATCCAATCTGTGGTGATATCTCCCTTATCGATATCTTCCTTTAAGGCCTGTGCGATTAATGCCTGCATCTGTCTTTTATCCCGAACTGAATGCAACGCGCTTACCTCTCTTAACCTGCTTTGTTATTATAATGCCCCGAAATCAACGGGATTGATGTTTGAAATAATCGAAGGTCTCTTCCAGGCCCCGGTCTATACTTGTTTTGGGACGCCATTGAAGCTCCCGAACAGCTTTACTGTTGTCCAGGACACTTCGTAGCTGTTCACCCAACTTAGCCGGTGCGTATTGAGGTGGTCCTTCGATCCCCGATATAGCGGCCAGTTTTTCATATAAAACATTAATCGTCGTCTCCTCACCGGTGCCAATATTGTAGGCCCCCACCCTATCCAGATTCAGCGCCTGTATATTAGCGGTGACCACATCCTCTACAAAAACGAAATCCCTTGTCTGGTTTCCATCCCCGTTTATGGTTACCGGCATGCCACTCAACATTTTGGATGAAAAGATAGCCACGACCCCCGCTTCTCCATGGGCGTTCTGTCGAGGACCATAGACATTAGCATAGCGCAAGGCCACATAATCCAGACCGTGATTTTTATAAAAACAATATAAATAGTGCTCTACAGACAGCTTGGCTACCCCATAGCCGGATATGGGACGGGGCGCCATAGTCTCATCCGCCGGGATGCAATCTTCACCATAGATGGCACCGCCGGTGGAAGAAAAGATAAATTTTCTGACCCCATGTTTCACGCAGAGATCTATTAATCGTAAAGAACCCTGGATATTTACATCGGCATCAAACAAAGGGTCACGTATAGACACACGAACATCTAACTGGGCGGCCTGGTGGCATACCATGTCCGGTTTTTCTGCTTTGAATACCTCCGCAATCTTCTCATTCCGGATATCGATTTCATAAAAACGGGCATCAGAGGGTAGATGATCATGTACACCGGTGGAAAGATTATCTGCAACTACGACTTCATGACCATCTATAAGCAAACGATCTACGATGTTTGAGCCGATAAATCCCGCCCCGCCTGTTACAAGTATCTTCAAGGGCCTGCTCCTCATTGTTATACCGATTTACAATTTATGAGTAATCACTCTACCCTGGCGGGATCATTCCAATAAAACCTCGTCACGCCTTCTGTCGTGCCGAACCACATATAGTCTCCGTCGGGCATCAGGGCCTGAACCGAATCATTAATCAGTCCGTCTTGGCTGGTATAGACCAGCCATTTATTACCTTCTTTTTCAAAACGGGCGGCCCCGTTCCTTGATCCGACCCAGACGCTTTGTACCGTAACATAAATCCGCAGGGGACCATCCTCCACGCTTAGCGGAATCGAATAGGTTTGCCAATCCCCTGTTTTTCGATCATACTTCAACAGGGCGGTCCTAATGCCAAACCAGACATCATCGTTGTCCATTTCAATTTCAAATACCGCGCCGTTTAAATTGGCGGTGTCGGGGTCTTCAATCTTTTGCCATTTCCCGCGCCGGCTACGCCGATATACGCCCTGATTGGTCGCGATCCACACCGTCTCCTGCCGGCTGATGGCAATATCGTGTATCCATAGATTCAGAATGGCCGGCGCCGGCACCGGCATGATCACCCGAGAATGCCTATCCATCCTGTTCAACCCGGTTGTTGTGCCAATCCATAGATGGGTAGGGCTTAATCCCAGGGTAGTAATATCCGGTGTGGTGAGATCCTGAACAGGAAGCGGTGTCCATAGCTTCTCTGACTTATCCAATACGGCGATCCCATTATCTGTTCCGATCCAAACCTCTGATGTATCCGCCACCATCGTATTAATCGAGCCCACCGGAAGGCCGTCTGTCTCATGAGGAAATATATAATCCCACACCCCGGTTACTGTGTTAAAACGTGTAATACTGCCTGATTCCTGCATGGTCTGTAACGGAGAAAAACCACCAAAATCCAGCAAGGGGGAAGCACTACCGAACCAGATGTGATCACCGTCAAACAGCATGGATGTCACATTACGGCTGGCCAGACCGATGCGATACATGTCCAATTGCAAAGATCGCAACGAGCCTTTACCGATATTCAGTCCCCATGTACTGATCCAGACGTTTGCAAACGTATCTTCCTGAAATGAAGTAATCGGATAGGCGTAGGCATTTTTATCCATAATGGATTCAGGTGGATTAAAAACATAATCGAGGTCGGTATGAAAAAGAGGATAATTATACAGGAGGCGTTCACGGGCGCCATACCAGCGCACATACCCCGCGCTACTGCTGAGCAAGCGGCCTGATGATTCCGGAGTCGTCCAGATGTTTCTCATCAGATCAAAAATAGCCACACCGGTGGATCCTTCGAAAAACAACCGCCGGTCATCTGTCACGCCTATCGAATGGATATCCGTGAGGAACCGGCCGCCGCCGGACAGGTAGGTCGTCCAATAGGCCGTACCCGGATCGTACCGGCTTACGCCTTCACGGGTGGCGCACCAGAGGTTCAAATAAACCGGATCAACCGCGATGACATATACATTGTTATCGGCCAGGCCATTGCTGGTTGTAAAGGGATCCGCCCATGTATCGATATTCAGGTTATAGCGGCTGATCCCACCGGTGGTCGCGAAATAGACATAGCGCTGGTCGGTGGCGATACCCCTTACAAACCGAAAGGTACTGTAACTTATCCAATCCCCGGTTTTGTAATTCGTGTCTGCCCAACCCTCGGTCGATAGATACAGACAGGCGAGGAGGATACAAACACGCCCTAATCTCTTTGCCGGCATGTCTGCCTCACTTGTAAAAATGCATCTGGTAAATGATCAATGAGGTCTCCTGCGATCAGACTATGCTGCCCCATCGCTTTTGCGCCGAGATCGCCTGCCAGGCCATGGAGATACACACCCAATCGAGCAGCATCCCATACAGGCAGGCGCTGGCTTATTAAAGCCGAAAGGATACCGGTTAATACATCACCGGATCCTGCAGTAGCCATGCCCGGATTACCCGTCGGGTTAATAGATACCCGACCGGTTGGATCAGCAATAACGCTGCAGGCGCCTTTCAATATCACCGTAACATGAAGTGATTGAGCCGTCTGTTTTGCGATGCCGATCCGGTCATTCATTATCTCCTGGGCAGTTCGGTTCGTCAAACGCGACAACTCTCCAATATGCGGGGTCATCATAATATCCGATGCGCATGCTGAAAATAATTCGGTATGGTTAATAAAGGCGTTAATACCGTCGGCGTCCAGGACCACAGGCAGGGGAGACCGGCTTACGACCTGACGAACCAGTTCTGTCGTCTCCTGATGTTGCGACAATCCGGGCCCAATGGCCAGGACATCAGCCCATGAAGTCATGTCTTCAATATTCGATAGGGCTTTTAGACCTGTTGTCCGGGCGGTGGTTTCCGGTAAGGGTCTGATCATCACTTCGGTCATTTTCATTGCCATCACATCCACCAGGCTGACGGGAGCGCCCAACATGGTCATTCCCGCACCGGCTCGCATCGCCGCCTTTGAAGTCAGTAC
>CAJXCW010000148.1 GCA_913051705.1 uncultured bacterium | reverse complement strand
CGGCGCTGGCGGTCACGGTGACCTGTCCGCCCTGAGTGGTGTGTTGTAGCGCATTGCGCAGCAGGTTGTCCAGTACCTGCCACATTCTGCCGGAGTCGAAGTCGACCGTAGGCGGGAGAGATTCAAGCGTAAGTTGTAACTGGATGCTCTGTGTATTCGCTTCCGATTGCCAGCGCCCGGTAATCTCTGTCAAAAAATCCGCCACAGCCACAGGCTCTTTGACCAGTTGTATCGCCTGTTGATCCGCTTCCGCAATCAACTCCAGATCGGTGATGAGACCGCTCAGTAAATCGATTTCGCGCTGGATATTTCTGGCCGCTTCTTCGGGCGTTTGCATGCCGTCGGTCATCCCCTGCGCTTCGAGCCGCATGATACTGAGCGGGGTATTGAGTTCGTGCGATATATCGGCAATCAACTGTCGGCGAATCTCCCTCTGGGTTTGGAGGCCATCGGTCATTTTATTAAAAGCCTTACTCATTTGCCCCAGCTCATCATCGGAACGGACTTCGATACGTTCGGTGGTACCGCACGGAGATTATTGAAAATAACCCTCCAAATATCTTCAGCGCAAATAATGTTTGTTTTTCCTCATGGATGCCGTTTATCTTCTTTGTGATAGATAACGTACCTTATCCATCGCAAACAGGGTACAAACTATGGCGAAGGACGGCAATCCCCTGGCCACCGAATCAGAAAAACACGAAGTGTTTGTGATGGATAAATTTTTGAAGGGTAAATAGATCCCGAAAAGCATGCTCCCTGAAAAACACCGCCTTAAAAATGGTGAACACCTCCATGTTCATACCCTCGATCCCCCCTTGCCGGAATCGTACCGAAGTTTGATCTGGTGGCGATTTGTCCAGGATGAATTGCTTAAAGGAGCATGGTCGGATACGCTCTATACCGTGTATTTTGTCGGTAGAATAAACGAGGAGATTGCAGGGAGTCTGGCTTATTATGCACCAGCGGATACGCGGGATATCGGGGTGGTAGAGTTCGTGTCTACCGAAGATGAGCACCGGAGAAAAGGGGTGGCGTCGGTGTTGATGGGCTGTATGATAGACCATTTTACGCAACATGGCGGTCAGGTGCTATACCTTTGTACCAACAACCCTTCCGCCGGAGCGTTGTATGAAAAGCATGGATTCTGGTATCACGTGGGTGATGGTATGCGGTATCTGGCGCCGGACGCTGAGGATTTTGACCGGAGATACTTTGCCGGCGGCGAACCTGCCCGTGTACGAGCGGCCACCTGGGGAGATCTTCCACGTATGGCGGCCTTATATAACCATCCAGAACCGGATTGGCTTATAAAAAACTACCTGACACAGAGTTTTAACGATACGCGTGTCGAAGTTCATTTTCTGCAGTTGATGAAACGGATTGAGGGCGGAAACGGTCTCTTCTACGTACTGGAAACAGCGGACCGGCGTGCGGTGGGTGCAGTTGCCATTGAAAGATTATCGACGTATTATGAGCAACATGTCGCCCATATAACGTTTCGCATAGCTCCGGCTTATCTATCACAGGCTGAAGATCTGATATCTGCCGTTGAAACCGAAGCGCGGAAAATCGGGATCGAAATTCTTCATATACAAATAGCTGGTCGAGATATCGATCAAATTGAACTCATCAAATCGTTGTCTTTTGAAGAAACGGCTCGATTCAAGCGCCATTTCAAAGACGGTGATTCGCCATACGATCTGCTGGTATTTGGAAAAGAATTATGTGGGGGCGGTGGAGCGAAAAGGGGTAAAAAGGATTACTACGGCGGACGAGAACCCTGGCAGGCCGATCGGATATCTGATAATCAATCAGAGAAATAGTGTCCGTCGATTTATTCGAGATAGGGCTGGAAGTCATCATCCGGTCGGGCTTTGAGCTTATATTCTTTAATCGTACGTGCGCAACTGTTCCATCTCAAAATCGCATCCTGGTTGTCGGTGGATTCCAGGGCCTGAGATTTTTCAAACCATTCCATCGCTGATATCATCAGGTCGTATGCATCATAGCGGGCATCCGGCAATTGCTGTTCAATCCGGGATTTTGCCTGTCTTTCATAGATGATTCCGGTATAATAATTTCGGTCGTGCTCACCCTCTAAGCGTGGAATGATCTCCAGGGCATCTTTCGCCGTACTCCCGCCGGAATCTGAAAACTGATCTGTAATGGCCAGTAACAGGATGATCAACGCCTTCTCATGCTGAACATCTACATCCAGAATATCCTGACAGATACTTTCGGCTACGCGCGGTTCATTCAGTAAACGGTAATGTTCCGCTCGTTCAATCGCGTGTGGGATGGCCTCTTGAGGGAGTCGTTTGAGTTCAAACATATTAAATCCACCAGAGTATAACGGCTGCGAGAACGGCGCCTGCGATCGCGCTCCCATAACAGAGCACGGCGACGAGGGTATGTAGATGTTTAAGCTGTAAGCCGTCGTACAGGGTAAAACGGAAACGATGCCCCCAGTGAAACAAAGAAAGGGATATCAGGGCAAAGAGAAAAAGACGACTCAGAGGATGCTGCGCCAGGGCTAATACATCTTCGTGGCGGGGCGCTTCGATCAACCCGAGAGGAATAGCCAGGCCGTTCAGCAAAAGAAGAACGGGTAGACAGAGCGCAGTGAATGCGCCACCTGCGCCGAACAACGCCCACCAGAAAGGCTCATTAGATTTTTTCATATCATGTCTCTGTTTGGTTTAACTCAAGTGGTCAAGAGAATCCATGCAAGCGCCGCAGAAAGAGTAACCCAGCCAACATAGTTTAACACGATGATGACCACATCCGGAATGCGTTTGCTGCCGATGTAGACTACCATCGCTTTCGGTGCAAGATTGAACCAGGTTACACTGTGAAAGATCACAAATACAAAGGCCACGGCGTGCAGCACAAGGGCAACCGGGGATTCGAGCCAGGTCAAATAGTTTGTATACGCCTCCGGTCCCTGGGTTATAGCCCGAAAGTGAAACAGTAACACGAGCGCGTAAAAGGCCACAAAAACGCTGGTCATTTCTCTCAGAATAAATTTAACATGCACCCATTTGTGAATCCACCAGAATATCGGAATCCGGAAACGGTACCACTTAGGATGATATTGCGTATAATGTGGATTTTGACTCATGGTGATCATTACTCCAATATTTGATCTACGACTGACATCATCTGTTTCGCCATGGTAAGAGCAGGGACGTCCACCAGTCCGTGGTGCTGGCCACCTTATAGCGTTGAATCGCACCCGCCGGATCAACGCCTTTGGGACAGACTTCGGTGCACTCTCCAACCAGGGTACATTGCCAGATGCCCTCGTCCTGCGAAAGCGCCTCGAGTCTCTGCTCATTTCCCTGATCGCGGCTATCCAGATTGTAGCGTTGTGCCAGCGCGATCGCCGCCGGTCCAATGAAACCCGGCTCCAGACCATAAATCGGACAGGCGGCATAACACAGCATACAGTTGATGCACATGCTGTATTGCTTGTAGGCCTCAAGCTGTTCGGGCGTCTGCAGATATTCTCCCTCCGACACCGGTTTTTCCTCTTCTCGAACAATCCAGGGGGTGACGTGTTTCAATTTATCCAGAAAATCACCCATCTCGATGATGAGATCCCGAATGACAGGGAAATTGGCCAGTGGCTCGATACGGACAGGGCCTGGCAGGAAGGTTCTTAAAAAGCTCGCACAGGTGAGCGTCGGAACGCCGTTGACCATCATCCCGCAACTTCCACAGACCCCCATACGACAGGACCATCGAAATGATAAACTTCCGTCGATGTCATCTTTGATGTAATTCAACGCGTCCAGGATGACCCAGTCCTCCTGGACCGGGACCTCGTACGTCTGAAATGTCGGCTGATCCTCCTGGTCCGGACGATAACGAAATACTTCCATTTCTATTTTCTGGTCCATATTTTCCCCATTATCTATTTTTTTCTTCCATAGACCCGTTCGCCAGGAGGCCAGCGGGTGATGACAACATCTTTGTAATCGACCCGGGGCGCCCCATCAGATTGGAAGGCCAGGGAGTGGTTGAGAAATTGTTCGTCGTTACGCTCCGGGTGGTCTGTGCGTTGGTGGGACCCACGACTCTCGGTCCTGGCAAGGGCACTATGTGCAATTGCCAGGGCGACGTCGATCATGAAGTCCAGCTCCAGAGCTGAGGTGAGTTCGGTATTAAAGGTGAGGGTCCGGTCTTCAATCAGTACATCGGAAAACCGCTCGCGCAGTTCAGCCAGCTTATTACAGGTCTCTATCAGACCCGTTTCGGACCGATAAATGCCCGCCCCTGCCTCCATTGTGGCCTGCATCTCTTTCCGCAGGGTAGCGACTCGTTCCGTTCCTTTCCCTTTGCGAATAAAGTCTCGAGCGATTCGCTCTTGCTCGTCCTCGCCCTGTTTCTCTATTGCTGTGAGATCGAGTTTCGGGTGGTCCATGGCGAACTGAGCTGCTGCCTTTCCAACCCTTGCGCCAAAGACCAGCAGTTCGGTGAGCGAGTTGGATCCGAGTCGGTTCGCCCCATTGATCGAGACGCATGCAGTCTCTCCGGCTGCGAAGAGTCCCGGGAGTGATGTAGCGCCATAATTATTGGTGTCGATCCCCCCCATCATGTAGTGGACAACAGGACGGACGGGTATCGGCGTGTAAACCGGATCAATGCCCACATATTTCGTCACAAGTTCCCGGACGAACGGGATCTTCTCGTCGATCTTTTTTTCGCCAAGGTGCCGGATATCAAGATGAACCACATCCCCATACTGTCCCGGGATCGTCCGTCCCCGTTCCAACTCCTTTACGAAGGCCTGGCTGAGCCGATCACGGGGGCCGAGTTCCATACTCTTCTTGACCGGATGATCAGGGTCGGTGACATCGAGGGGGGTTCCCAGATCATAGTCCTGCAGGTAACGGTATCCATCCTTGTTGGTCATGATACCCCCTTCTCCACGGGTGGCTTCGGTAATAAGAATGCCTGTCCCGGGGAGGCCGGTGGGGTGGTACTGCACAAACTCCATATCTTTCAGCGGCACCCCGGCCCGATACGCCAGAGCCATCCCATCACCGGTCTTGATTGCGCCATTTGTCGTGAACGGGAACACACGTCCCGCGCCTCCTGTGCAAAGAATAACGGCGTTGGCAGCAATGATTTCTATACGTCCTGACTGTAACTCCAGGGCTGCAACGCCCTGACAACGGCCATCTTCGACGAGAAGTGTGGTCGCAAACCACTCGTTGTAGGAGGTAACCTTGTCGTGCTTGAGAAATGTCTGGAAGAGCGTATGAAGCATGTGGAAACCGGTTTTGTCGGCCGCAAACCAGGTTCGCTCAATGGTCATGCCTCCGAACGGACGGACCGCGATTCTACCATCGGGTTCACGACTCCATGGACACCCCCAGTGTTCGAGCTGAACCATTTCATCCTTCGCTTCCCTGACGAACAGCTCCACTGCATCCTGATCGGGCAGCCAGTCCCCCCCGGCGATGGTGTCCATACAATGATTATCGAGGCTGTCGTTGTCATTAATGACAGCCGCAGCCCCACCTTCGGCGGCAACGGTGTGGCTGCGCATGGGGTACACTTTGCTCACCATGGCCACACTCAGCGACGGATTGGTCTCTGCAATCGCAATGGCAGCCCGCAACCCGGCGCCTCCCCCTCCAATTACCAGTACATCATGTTTAGAATACTGCTTTTGCGCCATCAGGTCATTCTCCAATCTGCTGAGCACACTGCGTTTTACACCGTCTGGTCTTATTTAAGTTGTTTTATTTACTTCAATATGTTGCGTTTCGATTAAAAGTGGAAAAGTGAAGATATGTGTAACCCGATCTTGAAGCAATAGAAAAATCGACCCGGTGACGGGGCATACCAAAATATCTGGGTGGATTTAAAGAAAATAGAATATTGCCTGCCCTGGTGGGCGCAATGAAAATTAAAATAATCGAAGTAAATAGTAGGTTCCATATCGTATTGAGGATATATTAAAGGGCTTTATTTCAACTATAGACTCAATAGGCCGTAACCATAATATGATGCAAAAAGAACAACACGATTTCAACACCTCAAATACGTCTAATCAGGCTCATGAAATTCCATCTGAGAACCCGGACATCCGATTGACGCCCAGGTCTCTCCTGATCGGTTTTATGCTGGCCATGATTGTTGCCGTCTGGGTGCCCTATTGTAATTATGTGATGCACGGACCACGACTGACCCTCAGCCATATGTCGATTGCCGCGCTGATCCTGTTTTTCCTGGTTATCTTCTGCGTGCAAATCCCATTACAACGATTGCGCCCATCGTGGGCGTTTACGGCGCCCGAGCTTGTGGTAATATTCTCTTTATTGCTGATTTCGTCGACCATTCCGGGTAAGGCCTTTGTCGATTATTTTTTAGGGGTTCTGGCCTCTCCCTATTATTACGCGACGCCGGAGAACCAGTGGCTGGAGGTATTCTCTCAACACCTGCCGAAATGGCTGGTCATCAATAATGATCGGGGCGCCGTCCAGGGGTTTTACGAGGGGATCGGTACCAATGAATTCTTGTGGGGAGAATGGATTTTTCCTTTGCTCTGGTGGTTTAATATGCTGGCGGCCCTGTTTGTGATTATGGCCTGTATCACCGTGATATTCCGGCGACAGTGGGTCGATCATGAGCGGTTGGCCTTTCCGCTCGTTCGTATTCCGATGGAACTGATCGCCCAAACCAGCCAGAGCGGGCAGTTGCCCGACTTTATGAAGAGTCGGCAATTCTGGATCGGCTTCAGTGTGACATTTGCCTTCCTCGCCTGGAATTGCCTCAGTTACTTCGGTGATGTTCCCGCCATTCCGATCGGCACCAATTATCGAACCAACATCCAGTGGTCGACCTCCATACCGCCTACGCCGGTGCAATTCAACCTGTTCATGATGTGTTTTGCTTTCTTTGCCGAACTGCAGGTCCTGATGAGTATCTGGGTTTTCTATTTGCTGGCGATCCTTGAGATCAGCATTTTTAATCAACTCGGCTTATCCGCCAGCGGCGTGGGCGGTGGCGCTTCCTTCCTTGTGAAGACTCAACACTTCGGCGGATTCTGGGTATTTGTTTTCTGGGGATTCTGGATTGCAAGACATCACTTGAAATCGGTCTTTATGAAGGCGCTGGGCCGGGCACCGGATGTAGATGATTCCAGTGAATTGTTTTCCTACAGATTTGCCGTGATGGGACTGATCCTCGGTCTGTTTTATCTCGGGTTCTGGTTGCATGCCATGGGGATGTCGGTGGGCATTACGATTCTCTTTTTAACCATCACCCTGCTGCTCTATATCGGGGTCGCCCGCATCGTGGCTGAGACCGGCCTGGTCTTCCTCGATCTTCCGGTAGATTCCAACGTCATGACGGTCGGATTAACCGGTTCGAGCAATTTATCCCCAACCGATCTGACCGCGCTTGCCCTGACGCATACCATATCGCACAATCATAGAGGGATCGGTATCTCCTCTCTGCTGCATAGCTTGAAAGTCGCCGACACCTTCGCTTCTGCTAAAAAAGGATTCTTCATTGTTATTTGTCTGGTGCTGGCCCTGACTTTTATTGTCACCAATGGCTATACCATCTATGCCGGATCCATGGGCACGGGCGCGCATAATTTCGGCCCGATCAACGCCACCCTGTATTATAACCAGCTTGTGACCTGGCTCAACAATCCTTTTACCATGAGTTATGAGGAAATTTATTTTCTTGTTTTCGGCGGCCTGTTAACGCTTGGATTAATCTTCCTGCATTATCAATTCCCATCGTGGCCGTTGCATCCCATAGGATATACCGTGGCCTTTACGGATATTATCCAGATTGAAATTGTATCGATCTTTATGGTCTGGTTGATAAAATGGATACTTCTCAAAATGGGCGGGTTTGAACTGTACAGAAAAACACAGCCGGTCGTCATCGGCGTCCTGCTGGGATATGCCGCCGGGGTGGCCCTGTCATTTATCGTGGATATAACCTGGTTTCCAGGGCGGGGGCATAATATACATAACTGGTAAGGCAGCCAGCTCTTAGAAACTATCTTAAAACTCGTTCTTGGGTTTTGAGATAGTTTCTAAATCAGGGATGGAAAAAGAAATCATCTTCAAGCCGGCCCAGATCCAGGATCGTAAGGCGCCGACCATCCCGTTTTATATACCCTCGTTTTTCCAAATTATTCAAAATACGCGAGACCGTCTCTCTTGTGGTACCGGCCATATTGGCGATTTCTTGTAAGATCGGTCGCTCGAAGATCGTGCTCTGCTCCTTTTTACCCTCCCCCTCTTCCTGATCTTCCGCCAATTGCAAAAGGACGCCGGCCACCCGACCATACGCATTTAGCAGGGCCAGACTTTCGACCTGCCTGTTTGTTCGTCGGAGCCGGTTGGCCAGGGTGCTCACCAATCGCGTGGCCAGATTGGAATTACGTTGCATACAATACAAAAAGTCCGCCCGACGTAGCAGCAAGAGTTCCGTATGTTCGGTCGCAATAACCGAAGCAGAACGGGGTTTCCCATCGAGCAGGGACATTTCACCGAAAAAATCGCCCGCTGTTAATATCGATAAGATGACTTCCCGCCCGTCTTCATTCCCCATGGTTACAGAGACTCGACCGCTGAGAATGACAAATAAGGTGTCTCCTTCTTCCTCAGCTTGAAGTATGACCGTCTCCTGCTCAACACGACGGATGCTGGCTACGGCAGCCAACGACTCAAGATCACTTTCATGGAGACCAGAGAACAAAGGAACGCTTTTTAAAGCGGGGGCTTTCATAATATAAGGCCTCCCCGGTCGTTACACCCGGAGGATCACAACAAAACCTTTATCACATCTCCGACTAATGTGCGGTTCCAGATACCGAATCTGTTTGTGTGATCTGATATGACGCAAAAGACTGCGTGATATAATTTATGATGTTATTCCTCTGATTAGACAAAATATACTACTGATACGGATAGATGTCAATGCATCAAAAAACCGAAATTCCAGCAAAATCCGGTCACCCCGCTATTAATGATTGAGCTTTGGCCTCAGCCCTGTCCGCATTACTTTGATCACCGAGGCCTTTGAAAGCCTGGGCCACATAACTCCAATTCTGAGGGCTTGTGGGTTTAAAAGCACTGCGTTCATTAGCCAGGGCGAGCGCCAGATGGTATTGTTTTGCTCGCAACGCCGCTTCCAGCAGGGTCCATGCGATGATATCGCGTTGCGCAAAACTGCCGCCGAGCCGATGCGTCATGTAACGGACTGGCAACAGGCGTTCGACACAGCTTGCGTATCGTTCGTGGTGAAAATCCTGTATCGCCAGACAGAAGGGGATTCCGATCTCACGACTGACGGCGGCATTCGCGTCAGAGGCGCTCTCTATGTACCGTTCGTTGGCGTTGAGAAGCAGATTCTGTGCATCGACGCGATCATCGGAAACAAACGTCATCATAGCATGCACATCGTTAAACGCGTATAAGGTGTCCTGTGCTGAAGACGCCCACTTATCCGCCAGATCTTTCCAGCTATCTCCGGTATCCACGCCGAGCAGTTTCAAGCGCCACAACAGGGCAGCAGAATCCAATTCGTCGTATTTTGCGCCTTCCTGACCGGTGGATCGCAGATGCTGGTCGTATATTTCGAGCACCCGATCGATTTCCTTGATATCCAGGTGCAGGAGTGCGGTATGCCACCAGAGATGATTGACAAAATTCGATTTACCCCATCGGTCGACATGCTCATACATGAATCGAATGCCGCCTGGCTGACGCCCTTTCATTTCCATGACATGGCATACCGCGTGAACGGCATACGGATTTTCCGGTCGTATGGCCAGAGACAGCCTCCCCATCTGCTCCGCCAGATGAAAATCTCTATTCTCTTCCAGCCCGAACGCATAGAAGCCAAGCACAAATTCGTACCCCTCTACCCCTTCGTCCCACAGATTGAAGACCCGCGCCACCACATCACGCTGGCCGACGACATCACCCAGTAGAACGTCTGTCTGGTGAACAAGCTGCAAGGCCAGTAAATCCAGCGGGTAATAGGTCAAAATGGCTTCCCACTTTTGAATCGCGCCAAAGAAATCTCCGCGTATCCACGCCTGCACGGCCTCCAGATGACCTCGTTCCCGGTCGTTTGCTTTGTGTATAATTTTATCCGCCGCATTGACCGCCTGAACCATATCGTCGTAGACGCGGGTTTCCATCGCTTGCGTAAGCCAGGCTGCTTTAAACAAGTGTGCCATGACAAAATCAGGGTGATCTGCAATGACCACATCGATTTCTGCGATAGGATCACCGCGAAAAGCCAAGGCCGATTCATGGGCTTTCTCAAGCGCGACAATCGCCGCCCGATCACGATAGGAAACAGGTGTCCCGCGACAGTCCAACACGGCTTTTCCTGTCTTTTTCAGCGTATATTTAGATTCAGCGGTCATATATATTGCCCCTTATAAGCGTTGATCATCCGCCTGTTGCGGAAGGGAGCGCCCCAGGATCTTTGTCGCAATGCCCAGACGCTGGATTTCAGCTGAACCGCCTGCTAATGTAAAAGCTCTGGCATCCCTGAACATCCGCTCAACAGGATGGTGGCGTCCATACCCCTCCGCGCCTAAAAGCTGGATGGCCTCACTCGTGACCCGTATGGCCATTTCTGAGACAAAAACCTTTGCGACACTCGACTCATAGCGACTGGTGATCGTGGCTCTGGCCGTGTCGGCAGCCCGATAAATCAGAAAACGGGCGGCATCGATCTCAATAGCCATATTCGCCAGCTTAAATTGAGTAGCCTGGAAGTCCGTTAGCCGCTTACCAAACTGTCGCCGGTTGTCCGCATACTCAAGCGCATAATCAAAGGCACCCTGAGTAATACCGAGCGCAACCGCAGAGGCGCCCACGCGCTGACCATTATAGGCGGACATCAGATTGGCAAAGGCCGAACCGGGGGCCACTACCAGATTTTCCTCAGGCACCCGAACCTGGTCAAATAAGAGCACGCCTTCTCTTACCCCTCGCACACCGAGACTGCGGATACGCGGACCATAGGTGTAGCCGGGCATACCCTCTTCGAGAAGTATAGCCCCGATACCTTCAGGACCCGGGACTTCGTTAAACCGGGCATAGACCAGCGTAAACTCCCGTTCTCCAGCGCCCGTAATCCAGCGTTTTTCACCATCGATTATATAGGTTTTTCCGTCTTTTGTGGCGGACGTCACCAGATCCGTCAGAGCAGATCCTGCTTCCGGCTCCGTCATACCGATGCTCATCAATTTCTCGCCTCGGCACACCAGGGGTAAGATGCGCCGGCGCTGCGCTTCGGCGCCGAAGTTGAGAATCGTGCCTACAGCGCCAAAATTATGATCGACGATCAAACGACCACTAATGCCGCAATGGCGAGCCACCTCTTCAATGACCAGGATGGCGTCCAGGGTTGACATCCCACGCCCGCCAAATTCCTCTGGCAGCGTCATACCGAAATACCCCGCATCCGCATATTTTTGAATCTGTTCACGAGGAATATGCTCATCGGCATCCCATTTGGCGGCGTACGGGGCAATCTCCGCTTCGGAAAATGCACGTACCTGAGCGACGAGCGTCTGCTGTGATTCAGAAAACTGGAAGTTCATGTTTGTAACATCCTGCAATATTGTGTTTAGGAACAGATGTTACGCAAAGACCGCGTAACGTCCTTTGCGCTTTGTACTTTGTTCACGGTGTTGCGGCGCCTGCACCGGTTTGCGCCAGTCCCGCTTTCAATCCTCGTGCTAACGCATCCATCGGTCCCACGCCCCAGAAGTGCAGGAAAAACACGCGCGGTGTGTCGTGCACCATATGATTATGAACGGCAACGACTTCGATATTCTGGCCAGCCAGCGCTTCTATTACGGGCGCCACTTCGTCTGCCAGCATCACGAAATCCCCCGCGACCGCGGCTTTATCGCTTGTCCCCTGAAAGGCCATCCAGGTGTTGAATCCTGCAAATGTGCTTACTCGAACCCCATGGTCCATGAGAGTCACATCAGGACGTCCGATGGTAACCTTATAGACGCCTGCATTCATCCGGCCGCTGGTTCCCAGGACTTCGTCAATCGTCGCCGGATCGAAATCGGTTGTTACAGATGCGGATTGGGCCTGTAATTTTTTCGCCGTCCGTAGTTCCTTCACTTTATCCAGTGTGGCGCGAACGCCGGCGGCGAGTGTTTCTACCTGTCCCATACCATAGATATGTATGAACATCACACCGGGCTCATCTCGTACAAAGTGGTTGTGAAGCGCGGATACGGTTAAGCCCCCATCGATGAGCGTCTGCTGAACAGGACCGACCTCGTCTTCCAGCACCACAAAGTCTCCCATGACCATGCCGCCATCGGGCGTCGGTGTGAACGCCGCCCAGGTCGTCAGGCCCATCGGCGGAATGATGCGGAAGCCATCCACCGATACATTCAAATCGTTCTGCGGCACCGCAATTTTATATTCCCCATCCTGCAGCATACCCTGCAAGCCGCTGATCTGTTCAATCTGACCAACATCGAGAGGTTGAGGTGCTCGTGATGCGGTGTTATCGGGCGCCTCTTCCTGCTCTGATGCCGTGCAAGAAATCGTCAAGAGCATCATCAGGATGCCCCATACAAGTTTTCGTGTAACCATGTCTGTATTCCCTATGTAAATTGAAACACCATGTTTGCCATCTCATAACTCATTGGTTGTCAGCAGGTTTTAAACCATGTAATGCTCGATGCGCTCCCTAAGGGGACCATTAATCCGCAATCTGCATTCCGCAATTGGTATAACAATACCCGAACCATCTGCCCAAATCAATATCTTTGTCAACCTTATACCCGGATTATATTTGACAATGTACCCATAATGGGTGAATTAAAGAGATCAAGAGAAAGGTATTGGGCATGGTAAACGACACGGTGCTATTCGTCGTATACACCTCACCTGGAGAAGATCAGTATCATATCAGCGAGAAAGGCGGAGCCCCATGAAGCAGACGCGTATTTCGCGAGTCTCTCCCGGTCATGACCTGGAAGATCAGACGGGGATTGCATCAGTGTCATTTATATACTCACCATTCATCCGCATTTTCCAATTTTGCGCGCGCGCAAAATTCAACCTGACCTGGTCTTATTACGTCAACCCTGACTGTTTTAATGTGGACCTGCAGCAGGTCCATGTGTCGTCTCGGCATGACACGTCAGCCCTTCTCTCTTTAGGATCTCGGATCAGTAGGTATTGATTCCCGCAATGAAGACTGGGTAATAGTGTATTATAGCACTTGCTATTTTGACATGGTTTATTATAGTTTGAACTTTCATTTCCTTAATGACATCGACGGGATCATGAGCGTAGATCTATACAACGCCGGCATGCGAGGATGCAACGCAACCTCCCGGTGATGAATGGTGATGGAACATTGGATTCGTACATGTAAATCACTTTCGGCTGAAACGGACACACCGTATCACCTGCATAGCCTTTATTTATTCTTGGGGGACATATGACCAGACAACCGACAAAGCCGAATATCGTTTATTTTTTCGTTGACGACATGGGCTACGGTGATGCGTCGTGTCTAAATCCCGATGGCAAGATTCAGACGCCGAACATTGACCGCCTGGCCCGTGAGGGAATGGTGTTTACCGACGCCCATTCCAGCTCAGCGGTATGCTCGCCGTCGCGCTACAGTC
>CAJXCW010000147.1 GCA_913051705.1 uncultured bacterium | reverse complement strand
AGGAAAGGGCATAGGGGAAATGGTGATTTGGTGATTTGGTGATTTGGTGATTTGGTGATTTTCACTTCACCCCTTCGCCACTTCACCACTTCACCACTTTAATTCGTTTCTTTCACCTCATGGGCAGGGGTTTCATCCACCGTACCGTGCGGTGGATGGAATCGGGCGATGTAGTCGCGTAATGAGCGCATGACTCTGGGGGCCAGCAGGAGAGTGGACACCATCGTGGGAATGGCCATCAGGGCGAACATGCCGTCGACCAGACTGACGGCGGCATCGAGTGAGGCCACCGAGGCGAGGACGATACAACCAACGTAAAAGTAGTTATACCAGTGCTGGCGTTCCGCACCGATCAGGAAGCCGAGACACTTGGTGCCGTAGTAAGAATACGTGAAAATGGTGCTGGTGCTGAAGAAGACTACGCAGATAATCAGCAAGTACGATCCGAAGCCGGGCATAGCCGATTCGAAGGCATTGGCCGTTAACGTCACGCCGTTGTCCGATGTCGTTTGCCAGACGCCGGTCATCAGTATGACCAGGGCGGTGCACGTACAGACGATCAGCGTGTCGATGACCGGTTCCATCATGGCCACCAGCCCTTCGCGCGTCGGCTCTTTGGTCTTGGCGGCGCCATGGGCCATGGACTCGGTTCCGATGCCCGCCTCGTTGGAAAACGCCGCACGCCGTACGCCCGTGACGATCACGAGGCCGACGACACCGCCGGCCACCGCGTCACCGCTAAACGCATCTGTAACGATTAACGCCAGATAGTGCGGCACAGTTTCAAGGTTAGCCAGAATAACCCACAGGGCGAGAGACATATACAGGATGACCATAGCCGGGACCACCCGCGAGGCGACATCCGCGATACGAGTGATTCCACCAAAAATAACAATACCGACGAGCAGAACCAGTACAATACCGGCCATCAGATCGAACCAGAAATGATCTTCGCCGACCATACCCATCGGTACAAAGATGACATCACGGATCACCTGAACCAGTTGATTCACCTGAAACAGGGGCAGGCAACCGATGATACCGGCAATACAGAAAAAGGAAGCCAGCGGTTTCCAGTGTTTACCCAATCCTTCGGCAATCACGTACATAGGGCCGCCCTGTGTATGCCCGGCACTGTCCTCCGCCCGGTACATAATGGATAGAGAGCAGGTGAAAAATTTCGTCGCAATGCCGACAAATGCGCTGACCCACATCCAGAATACGGCGCCGGGTCCACCGACCGTAATGGCAAGAGCCACACCGGAGATATTACCCATGCCGATGGTCGCCGCCAGGGCACTGACAAGCGCCTGGAAATGCGTGATGTCGCCGGGTTCATCGGGATCGTCGAATTTGCCACGAATGATGTCAATGGAGTGTTTGAAAAACCGGAAAGGAATAAAACGGGAATATAACAAGAGGAATAGACCGCCGCCGATCAACAGATACAGCAGATACTTCCAGGCCGTATCCGCAAAAACGACTACGAATTGTTCGACTTGTTCCATGACAGGTTCCTTGTGCCTTTGTAGGCGGTGGATATACCGGTTAGATCTATTTAGATGATATACGGGATGTTGTATTCTGCACCGATTGTCATTTGAAGTCAAGCAGTAATCGCCATCGTCATGACCTATATGGCTTGCGCGCGGGAGCGGGAATGGCTGGCTGATTATGAAAGCGTCAGACTGGCCGGCGATCCGCGCGGCCTGGCTTCCGCGCTTTATAAGATGCAGGGATATTCCCGCTATCTGGCGCGGTATCTGAGGCGCTTTCAGTTTATCTACACGGTGGATCTGGAACAGGGGCCGGCCTGGCTCCGCACCCATCCATCGACGGAAGATTGGGTGGCCAAGTTGCTGACCTATGAGGGATCGACTACATATCGAACGCCGGAAACAGCAGAAAACCGCCCAGCGTTACCCCGCCGGAGATCAGGTGCGGTACATATTCCGATTCGATATGTGGCTTGAGGGCTAACAATAATTGCCCGCGGGAGCGGGCTTCCTACCCTGTTCTATAGGTTGTTTTCGTGGTAGGAGCCCGCTCCCGCGGGCGATTATTCAGATAGAACAGGGCTCCGCGTTCTCCGTAGTTAATCACTTTTTCACAAACATCAGGGTGCCGGATTTGAGTCTGGACACGTCCGGCACCTGGGCAGCAGCCAGAACCTGACTCTTGGGGACAAGGAAAACGGTCTCAGGCTTTCGGGCCGTGTTACGATTGGTTTTAGTCAGCGGCACCGGTTTATTGTATTTGACAAGGACCCGTGTACCAGATGGAATACGTGACCACCGGCGTATTTGCTGGCCATGTTTTATGGTGCCCTTAGGGAAGATGTAGTAGGTATCAGAACGCTTGTATGAGGTACCAGCAATGTCGAATGCGGTAAATCCCGTTTTGATAATCGGAACATGGGCAGCAACAGCCTGGACACTGTCATCCTCCTGACGGTTCAGGTACAGTCTGGTGCCTTTAGGGATTTTTTCCCAATCCTGAATTTCATCTCCTCGCATGACCGTACCATTCGGAAAACGATAGACAGTAAGGGTGCTGTTATATTCCTCACGGGCAATACGCCAGGCCGAATTACGGGCTGTAATGACGTTTTCAGACAGCGCTGCGACGGATTCCGCATATTTTTCCCCGTCCGTCTCCTTGAGCCGAGCCACATCGATGTCCGGATCGGTAATAAGCCGACCAGCCTGGACATCCGGATCGTATAGGACACTGTTGCGCTTGTCTTTTGAAGTCAACCCTGCCCGGGAGCGGCTGAAATTGAAGACACCCGGATCTTTCTTACGTCCACGATGCGCCTTTTTAACATACCGGTTCGGCTTACCAAAGGCGACCCGGTAATGTTCTAACACCTCCCAATCCGGAATCTTATACTGCTTCTGAAAGACCTCAATCAGCCATTTTAAGGACTTGTACTGCTCCCGCGTAAAGGCATTGTTATGATAGCCGACCAGTTCGATACCGATGGAATAGTCACTGATATTCTCTCGGCGATTCCACATGCTTCGACCGGCATGATTGGCTCGGTAATCTTTATGCAGAATTCGATAAACCGTCCCATTGCGTGCCACCAGATAGTTGGTGTACCCACCACGCGCCAGCGATCTCAGCCCACTCGCCAAACCGGATTCCGTACTGTGAATGATAATATAGTCGGTGGATTTACGACGGCGTTTATTGAACTTTCTGGGGAGGTTGTTCTGGTAATCGATAATCTTGGGCGCTGCATGGACCGGCAGAGGCTGTAAAGACAGAGGGTTTAATACACTAAAAAAAACAAACCAGGTCAGAAGATGAATGGTCCACGTGGCGGTTTTGGGTGGAGATCGCAGTATCATATAGATTGACTGTTTACTAATGAACCTCTATAAAAAAGTAAGATTATAGACGGCTTCTGTCAACCGGCAGGTAACGAACGCATGTGTCCGGCTTTCAGCGTTCATGCTGACCGGCAGCTGATTTTACCAATTCGTAAACGCCCCATCCTCACGATGCAACATGGGTCCCTGGCTGGCCTGATACGGGTGTTTCTTCGCAGCCTCTTCGTCGAACTCGACACCCAATCCGGGGCGGTCAGGGGGCAGCAGATAGCCGTCTTTCCACTCGATTTGCATGGGGAATACATCCGGCAGCATACCGGGTTGGCCCGGCATCTCCTGCACGCCGAAGTTGGGCGTCGCCAGGTCCAGATGAAGGCAGGATGCGGCGGAGACCGGTCCGAGCGGGTTGTGCGGCGCCAGATTGATGTAGTGTGCCTCGCACCACCCGGCGATTTTGCGCGCTTCCGTCAGCCCGCCGACCAGACAGACATCGATGCGGGCATAGTTGATCAGGTCGCGCTCGATCAATTCCCGGAATTCCCATTTGCTGGTGTAATGTTCACCGACGCCGAGCGGTACGGCCACATGCTGGCGGAACATATGATACGAAGCCTGATTTTCAGACCGCAGCGGATCCTCGATGAAGTACGGGCGGTAGGGCTCTACAGCACGGCAGAACGTGATGGCATCCGCCGGATCGAGCCGCGTATGCACATCGCATATTAGCTCGATGTCATCGCCCAGGGTCTCCCGCAAGGCCTCGAATTGCTGCACGCCCAGACGCACGGTTCGTGATGGCTCAAGGAGGTCGCCTTCCGATGACAACCCCCAGCGGACGAATTTCCAGCCGGCATCCACTTTTCGTTGCGCATCTTCGACCAGAGTCTCGACGGTGCTGCCACTGCAATGGGGGTAGCAGACCACCTTATCACGGCACAGACCACCCAGCAGTTCATAGATCGGCACGCCGAGCGCCTTGCCGTGGATATCCCACAGGGCGATATCGATCGCGCTGACCGCCGCAGACAGCGCATGGGCGCCGGGGAAAAAGCCGCTGCGGAACATGACCTGCCACAGATGCTCTTTCCGGGTCGGGTTCTGGCCGATGAGCCTCGACTTGAGCGAGTTGACCGTCTCCAGCACGGCCAGCTCGCGCCACGTGAGTCCACTTTCACCAATACCGTAGATGCCTTCGTCTGTTTCAACTTTGATGACCAGATAGTTCCGACCGCCGCCCCAGATGGGGAATACTTTGATGTCGGAAATGGTCATGGGAAATGGTGATCGGGTGAATTGGTGATTGAAAGTCCGATGTGTGGTGAATATGTTACTGTATAGTATACATATTTGGTCGGGGTGTCTATTGAAAAGGACAGCGCATGGCTCTACGATATCATCTTTGGATACTTTATAAAAACTCTTCAGGACCAACACGACCTGGAAGAACGCAATGCGTTTCAATTCCACCCGTATTTTTCCAGTCTCTATGGTATGGAAAAAGGCGTATAGATTTTTATATTTAATATCTTGATCCCCTGTAAGAAACCGTATGATTACATTGGTATTCAGCAAGGATATCATGCCTTCCATCCTTCCACAAACCCGATTTTCGTAGCTTCATTGATGTCTTCTTTCCCAGCCTCTTTCTTCTGGTCATATTCTTTGAAGAGAAACCCCTTCAGCCTTGATAACAGACGGAAGGGGTTTTATTATGGTCTATTTCTAACTTGTGCAGGCACCTGTAGAATTGGATTACTTTTTCTCTTCTACTTCTTTCATCGGCTCGAAGTCGAGGGAGGCGGAGTTCAAGCAGTAGCGCAGGCCGGTGGGAGCCGGGCCGTCGGGAAAGATGTGGCCCAGGTGGGCATCACACCGTTTGCACAGCACTTCGGTACGGCGCATGCCGAGGCTGATGTCCGTTTCTTCTGCGACGTTTTCATTGGAGATGGGCCGGTAGAAACTCGGCCAGCCTGTGCCGGAATCGAACTTGGTATCCGAGACGAATAACGCCGTCCCGCAGCCGATGCATTTATAGATGCCTTCTTTGTAATGCTTATTGTATTTGCCGGTAAACGCTCGCTCGGTGCCTTTCTGACGGGTGACGTAATACTGCTCGTCTGTCAGTTGCTTTTTCCACTCTTCCTCCGTTTTGACTACTTTATCTGCCATGACGACCTCCCTTTTCATGCCATCAGATGAAATCTGAACGATGGTGACTTTGCCCGGTATTTCGGATTTGGATTTAACAGACGCGCCATCCTGTTGCGCCATATCCGCACCACAGCCGAGGAACAGAGCAAAGGATACGATGACACCGTATATAGTATACATGTCAGACCTCCGTAAACCAGAGATGAACAGTTGTTATCCTGCTTAGTCTTTCACCATGATAAATGAACAAGGTACACTACGGGTTCCCTCTCCTGCGCTTCAACTCAATTGGCTACGTAGTGTGTAGCCATTTTTTTCATCCTAACATTAGTCCTGCATCTCACCCGGAAGTCTACAGCCCCCCTGTTTCCGCTGTTTCCGCTTCAGAGGGTCTGATACCCGGCACGGGTAGTCCGGCGCAGAGTTCTTTGACTTCGTTATGAATCGCCGCCAGTTTTTCATCATCTGTATGGTTCTCGATCGCTGCGTTGATCCACCCGGCGATCATCCCCATTTCCGGTTCCTTCATGCCACGTGTGGTGGCTGCCGGCGTACCGACACGGATGCCGCTCGGACTAAACGGAGACCGGGTGTCATACGGTACAGAGTTCTTATTGACGGTCAACCCCGCCTTGTCGAGGGCCATCTCGGCTTCCTTGCCGATCAACCCTTTGTTGCTCAGGTCGACCAGCACGAGATGATTGTCGGTGCCGCCAGACACGAGATCAAATCCATGACTGAGCAGGCCTTCCGCCAAGGCTCGGGCGTTAGATACGATCTGGCGTGCATAATCCTTAAACTCAGGCGCCATAGCCTCTTTAAAAGCTACGGCTTTGGCGGCGGTGGTATGGTCGTGAGGACCGCCCTGAAGACCCGGAAATACCGCTCGATCGATGGCTTTCGCATAGGTTTTGTGGCACATGATGATGGCGCTACGTGGTCCCCGCAGCGTCTTGTGCGTGGTGGTGGTGACCACATCCGTAAACGGAAACGGACTCGGATGAACGCCGCCGACTACCAGGCCGGAGATATGCGATATATCGGCCATCGCAATGGCGCCAACTTCATCGGCGATGGATTTGAACGCCTCAAAATCGAATAGCCGCGGATAGGCCGTAGCTCCGGAAATAATCAGCTTGGGACGGTGTTTGAGGGCCAGTTGCCGGACTTCATCCATATCGATCCGGCCGGTCTCTCTGCGGACGCCGTAGGAGATGACGTTGTATGACTTACCCGAAAAATTGACACCCAGACCGTGGGTCAGATGGCCGCCCTGGTCAAGTTTCATACCCATAATGGTATCGCCATATTCGAGCAGACCGAACATGACGGCTATATTCGCCGGGCTGCCCGAATAACACTGAACATTCACATGCTCCGCCCCGAACAACTTCTTCGCACGCCGTTTGGCTAAATTCTCGATCTTATCTATATATTCCTGACCACCGTAATACCGTTTTCCGGGATACCCTTCGGAATACTTATTGGTAAGAATGGAGCCCATCGCTTCCAGCACAGCCGGCGACACGTAGTTCTCCGAAGGGATCAGCTCGATCCCTTCGCTCTGGCGCGTCCGCTCGGCAACCAGAAGATCATATAACCCCTCATCCTGTTGTCGAACGGCGGAAAAATCCTGCATGACAACCTCAGTTTTTAATTTGGTGATGTGGTGATTGGAAAGACAACATGACCAATCAGACAATCAACAAATCTAATAATTTCTTTACTTATTGTATAAAATTCCCGGCAAAAATTCCAGAATCATAATACGAAAAAGCAGCTATCTATGCAAGTGGAAAAGAAGGTGTCAAGCATGGCGTTATCAAGGTCTACCGGAGGTTGCGTAAATGATGATGATATCTCATATTCAGGATTGTGAAATCAATGAAGTTGTATTTGTGCTTGGATATTTACAAGAACAGATAAAAGATTATGTGAAAACAAAATTCCCGGATTTAAATGCCTGTTTTGTTACAAATGATAAATATGCTGAGACAAATACCGGTTTTTCTTTAATGTTATCAAAGGATTTGATTAAGGGAGCCGCTTTTGTAAAGTTTGATGCGGATGTCGTGTTTGATAAAGAGATACTTGAAAAGCTGATTGAATGCGAATATGGAAATTGTTTATGCATTGACAAAAGTATTAATCTTGATGCTGAAGAAATCAAAGTCATTGTTGATGATCAAAATCGGGTAGTTAAAGCCAACAAAACCGTTAACCCTCAAGATGCGGTTGGTGAATCAATAGGGATTGAAAAAATCAGTGGTGGAACTGCAGTGCTTTTGTTTGCAGAGTTAAAAATCATGATGGAAGACGGACAAAATCATCAAGCGTATTACGAAGCGGCTTATGAAAGGTTAATTGAAAAAGACGTTCCTTTTTATGCTTTAGATATTTCTGGATTTAAAGGGACAGAAATTGATACAAAAGAGGATTTCATCACAGCAGAGAAAATATACAATCAAAATTTCTGAAGCAGCCCGAGCGCACTACCGAAGAAGGCGGCCAGCAGTATAATCGTGGCCATGATGCTGCCTATGAGCATGATAGGCCGGGTGCGGTAGGCGGGCGGGAGTTTGAAATTCAGGTAAATGGCCGCCAGGCAGATCAGGCCCACCCCCAGGTTGGTCATAAGCAGGGCGACGATCTGCGTGATCAGATCGAAGCTGATATCACTCCAGATCCATAGGCAGGAAGAGACAAAAAACCAGATGACGATGATGGTTTGTAAACCCCGGTATGGAAAAGAGGCGAACCGCGGCCATACCGCGCTGAGGAATTCGTGCGTGACACGGGTTACCGCTTCCGGGATGGTCGCCAGCGTGCCCCACAATGCGGCCAGAATGGCCACATAATACACAGGTACCAGCGCCCCGTGAATCTGAGCCCATATGGAGGACTGCTTGGTCAGCAGATCCCAGGCGTTGCCGGGCAGAATCATCTGGCTGGGATAAAGGACTACAGCACCGGCGATCATAAACGCCGCCGTGACGACAAACAGAACGATGGCGCCCATCACCACATCCCATTTGAGCGGAGAAAGCAAGATCCGCATCCGTTGCGCCTCCACTGGATCGTCCTTGAGATAGGAGATGGTTGAGGTTCCATTTTCCTGATCTACCCGTTCCACATCCGGGTGAGACGTCAACCCCCAACCGCGCAGGCCTACCCAGCTGGCGTACGCCAGATACGCGCTCATCGTCCCACCGACGTAGCCGAACACGGTGAATAGATTGAGGAAGTAGTCCTTCTTCACAGCCGGCGGCGCCCACTCAGGGGCGGCCGGGAAATTTCCTACCGAAAAAGTTCCGAACAGGATACCGGTGACACTGGGCCATACGATGATCGTCGCCAGAACGGTGCCGAATACGAGAATGCCGCAGATAATAATCTGCTGTTTCTCCAGAAAATCATATGAAGTCAACAGGCTCAGTCCCAAAGCCAGCCCTAGAAAAACCGTTGTGACCATATTTTCCCACATGACTTCCGATGCGCCGACAGGCAATGCATCGCTCATGATATACACCACCAGATTACCGCACGGCTTGGCGACGGCTGTCAGCGCCAGACTTAACCCCACCAGCTCTACGGTGAGCAGGCTCAATATAAACCATCCTCGCGGCCCGGGCAGCTTCACCAGCAGGCGACCGATGGACTGACCGCTGACCGCCGTACAACGCCCGAGCAGGTACGTCACAAAGACCCCTTTGACCAGCACGCTCAACAAAATCAACCACAGCAGCCCGTATTCCGCCCAGGCGCCGACACCGGTCACCAGAATGGTCTCACCAGCGCCGACCGCCATTGACGCCACCAGCGCCGCCGGTCCGAAGAACCCGAGCATCTTTTTTATCTTAACCCATGACCAAGGCTCGGTGTATACGCCTGTGGGTTCGGGGATGGTGATGGTGGTGTAGGAAGCGGGGGATTCTGGATTTTCGCTCATAGTCAGGTAGGGCAGGATGGGGGGATGGAAGGGTGGAACGGTGGAAGGATGGAAGGCGAAAGGAAAATCGTGCTCCCCTTCCACCCTCCCAACCCTCCACCCTGTCTTTTTATCCTTCACCCTCGCTTTCACGCTACTTCTTCGGGACTGAACACATCCGCGATTTCGAACTGGCCGGAGGGCTGGTCCTGTTCGTAGACTTGCTGAAGCTCTTCTTCGAAGAAAAACCGCTTTTCACTGAATGCGGGTTTCAGATCATCCAACCAGATGGCTTTTGAATCGTATTTGGCAAAGAAGGGCCGTAGCACCCAATCCGGGTTACGCCCTTGGAGGAATTGGAAGGTCATCACTTTCTGGTTGTTAACGGTGCTGAGCCCCATGATCTGTACCTTACCGGGGCCGGCCGACATGCTGGGGCCGCGTACGGTACGGCAAATCCCGCTGACCCGCTGATAGGCATCCTGGTAGATACGCCAGGCTCTGACGAGCGGCACGCCGAAGTAATGCTGTGCCCCGGTGTCCCGGACGACGAACATGTAATAGGGGATCAAGCCGAGTTCCACCTGTTTTCGCCACATCGTCGCCCAGGTTGTCGGGCTATCGTTGATATGCCGGAGGATAGGCGATTGCGTCCGGATTTGCGCGCCGGTGTTTCGAATACGCTGAATAGCCTGCGCAACCGCCTCAGTTTGCAACTCATTCGGGTGGTTGAAATGAGCCATAATGGCCAGATGCTTACCGGCTTTAGTGACGCGCTCGAATAACCTGAGCACTTCATCGGCCTCTTTGCCGATTATATATTTATATGGCCAGTAGCTTAAGGACTTCGTGCCGATTCGAATCGTCTTTAAATCCGGTAGTTCCGCATCCAGTAAAGTATCGATGTAGGCGGACAGATTTTTTGCTTTCATAATCATGGGATCGCCGCCGGTAAACAGGACGTCCGATATCTGCCGGTTCTTCCGGAGGTATTTGACAAGCGCCTCCGACTCCCGTGTGGCGAATTTGAGTTCATCCATCCCGACAAACTGCGGCCACCTGAAACAGAATGAACAATAGGCATGGCAGGTCTGTCCCTGACTTGGGAAGAACAGAAGCGTTTCCCGGTACTTGTGCTGCATGCCGTCCAGTTTTTCCCCATTTAAGGTCGGGATATTATGGTCCAGCTGGCCGGCCGGTTGCGGATTCAGCTCAATACGAATCTGATTGGCTGCCATATCCACGGTGCCCTTATCAGCGCCCTGGCGCAGTAGAGAGGCGATGCGGTTAAAATGGTGCCGTTTGAGCATGCCCTTCTGAGGAAAGGTCAGTACGAACATCGGATCGTTCGGGACGTTATCCCAATTAATCAATTCGTTGACCACATAGGAATTGGATCGAAAAGGAAGCACTCTGCCCACGACCTCTATAGCAAATTTCTGATCCTCAGAAAGCCTGCCAAGCTGTGGAATCTGACGGAAATTTTTCAGATCATAGGTAGAAAATTTCATCGATGATCCGTTTTTAGATGTGTCCATACTGGCTCCCTTCCTTTCCCACATAGTCAATAAAACGATCCCAATACCGAAAAATTCGGCAAAGATTAGATCGGAACGGGATCTCTCCGCCGAAAGGGCGTAAGCAAGTTGTGTGGGAATGTATATATATATACGACTGTTGGAATTCTCTCAACAAATGGTAAAATAGGAAGAGAAATACAGCCGCAAGATAATCAAGGCAACGACCATCGGGTCGTAATATTCACTTTTAATCTATACATTGTATGACATGCAATATACAATGTATATAGGAGAATATCAAGGGAAATACCTGAGCTTTAACCGTTCGAAAACAGAAACATAAGGATTAGATTCTTATATACCAACAAGTTAGCGTTTGTCCGACCAACTGCTCTGTGGATCAGAGAACGAGCGAAAAGGGTGTTGTATAGGCGTGCGTGAGATTCGACTCAGACGGACGTGACCAAAGCCCAAACCCGAACATCTGTATCCAAATTTCTATTAAAAAATCTGTTCAGACTCCGAGGAAGGTTTATATATATGCCTGAGGTTATATTTCAGGGCGGGTAGTGGGTGGCGGGGAGTAGAAAGCCTTGCCCTATGATCATACCGATTACTTATGTTGCCTTTGCAGATTTACCATCAACGGTCATCCAGGAGAAAACATGTCAAACGACATTCCGAAACAGAATCTGACGAGCCCTTTCGATTTGAATGACGACGGTTATGTGTGGCTTAAAGGTAATCTACATTCCCACACAACCAATTCCGACGGCAAGCCGGAACCCCAGGAACGGGTGGACGGCTATGTCAACCAGGGATACGATTTCCTCTGTGTTTCTGACCATTACAAGATTACGCGGACGGATACCCTCACAGCGCCGGATAATTTTGTTCTGGTTCAGGGTGCCGAATTGCATCCAGAAAATCCGTTCGGCGGTCAGACCCATCATTTTCTGGCCTACAATATCGACGAGGATATGGATTCAAAAAACATGCCGCCGCAGCATGTGATCAATGAGGTCAATCGGCAGGGCGGTTCCATATGGCTGGCGCATCCCCACTGGAGCTCGGTCAACATCCTGCGTGACACACTGCCACTTACTGGGCTGGCCGGTGTCGAGGTGTTCAATACTACTTGCATGTGGCACGGCCGGGGGGAATCGTCGGTGCACTGGGATGACTGGATGAATCTGATCGACAGGCCCCTACCGACGCTCGGCAACGATGATTCACATGCCAGAGAGCAGGACAATCGGGATACCTATCAGGGCTGGAATATGGTGCGGGTCAAAGAACGCTCGGCCAAAGCGATTATAGACGCGCTGGAACACGGCAGCGCCTATGCCAGTACAGGCCCCGAGATCCATGATATTCAGCTCAAGCGCGTGGACGACCCGGGTGATGACAAACAGGTAGTCGAAGCAACCGTCCGATGCTCGGAAGCCCGGCGTATATTTGCCGTATGCGATACCTACGGCAACCAGTATGTTACGGATGGCACGTTCGAAGAAGCAACGTTTACGCTTCGTCCCAATGCCCGATGGGTTCGATTCGAGATCATAGACCCGGAAGGTTCTAAAGCCTGGTCGAATCCGTTTGATCTGAAAAAAATAGGAAGATAATAAAACTTTACTGAGTTCCGAGTTCCTAGTGCATCCCGGCGGAAATAATAAGACATTTCTCAGGGCAATAATGGATGGAAGGTTCCCTCTGGGAACGCTTCGAGCACTACGTGGTTCCCGCCTAAAGCCTGCGGGAATGAGAGTCTTTGTTGAAATGTAGCAATACTTCCGCCGACGTGCGCTATTGTAAGGCGGCACTCTACTTGGAACTTTAATCTCGGAACTATATTTACCATGCTCAGCTTTATCAAAACACCTTATTTACAGTGGCCCACGCGAGATGCCGTGACGATTATGTGGGAAACCTCATCGGAAGCAACGGGGAAGGTGACCTATTATGAAACCGAAAGGGTACACGCTACAGGAACCGGTCGCTTCGAAAGCGTGGTCGTCTCAGAGCGCATGGTCAGAGAAAATAGCCGTCCCCGATGTATCCATACCGTCACCCTTGACGGTCTGTCGTCCGGCTCATCCTACCACTATCAGGTGCGGTCGGATAACGACCGGGGAGAGCATTGCGAAAGTGCATCGCATCCGTTTCGAACGGCACCGGAGGAACACACCCCGTTTTCGTTCGCGGTGACCAGTGAGACCGGGGGGACCTGCAGCGATGATAACAACCGGGAGATATTCACGCAGATCGCCCGGTACCGGGCTGATTTCCTTTTAATGGTCGGAGATGCTGTTTGTCATGGTAAGAAGTACAACGATTGGAACCGGTTTTTTTTTGATCCGGGGCAACATGTGCTGGCCCGGACGCCATTTTTTCTGGTTCCCGGCAATCATGAAGAAAACGCCTCATGGTACTATGACCTGGTCGCCTATCCGGAGCCGAAAAATTACTATGCTTTTCGGTACGGGAATACCCATTTCATCGGACTGGACAGCACAGCCATCGTTACCTATCAGGATGGCAAGCCTCACCTGAACGAGGAGGGATTCGGTCCGGGTGAGCCCCAGTATGATTTTCTGATTCGAGAACTGTCCTCATCCAATGAGGCGGCATGGAAGATCGTTTTTTTTCACTACCCGCCCTACGTTTCCGCCGATTATCAGGTCGATGAAATGCGCATCCTCTGTCCGATATTGGAACAGTACGGTGTAGATGTGGTTTTTAATTCTCATACGATCGTTTACGAACGCAGCCATCCCTTGCGTAACAATGGATTGGATTTGATGAAAGGGATCGTCTACATCGTGGCCGGCGGAGCCGGGGCATGCCCACAG
>CAJXCW010000146.1 GCA_913051705.1 uncultured bacterium | reverse complement strand
GTGTGGCGGGCGGAGTTAAGGTTTTCAATCATAATTGCTGATCCCTGCGGGCTCCAGCGAGCGCTGCGCGGTTCATAATTCAACAATTAGTATTATTCCCTACCGATTTTCAATCAACTGATCTACAACCGACGGATCCGCCAGCGTCGTTGTATCCCCGATCTGATCGGTTTCGTTGGTAGCAATTTTACGCAGGATGCGGCGCATGATTTTTCCAGAGCGTGTTTTGGGCAAATCCGGCGCCCAGTGGATGATATCCGGCATAGCGATCGGACCGATAATATGGCGTACTTGTTTTTTCAGTTCGGTCCGCAGGTCTTCTGTATATTCTACGCCGACATTGAGCGTCACATACGCATAGATGCCCTGCCCCTTGATGTCGTGTGGAAAACCCACTACGGCTGCCTCCGCTACATCTTCATGGGCGACCAGAGCGCTCTCCACCTCCGCTGTACCCATCCGGTGCCCGGATACATTAATCACATCATCGACACGCCCGGTGATCCAGTAATAGCCGTCTTCGTCGCGTCGGCAACCGTCTCCGGTAAAATAGTAGCCTTTGTACTGCTGGAAATAGGTCTCCTCAAACCGCTTGTGGTCGCCATAGATGGTACGCATCTGACCCGGCCACGGTTCGGCTATCGCCAACACCCCCGTCACCCCGTTCCCTTCGATTACTTTACCGCTTTCTGCATCCAGAATTACGGGTTTCACACCGAAAAATGGCAGGGTAGCCGATCCGGGTTTGGTCGGAATGGCTCCTGGCAGGGGCGTAATCATGATACCACCCGTCTCGGTTTGCCACCAGGTATCTACAATCGGACACCGCTCTTTACCGACATTAACGTGATACCATCGCCAGGCTTCCGGATTAATCGGCTCACCCACGGTGCCGAGGAGCCGGAGCGAAGGCATGTCGTGTTTGCCGGGCCAGGATGTGCCTTCACGGGCCAGCGCCCGGATGGCCGTCGGCGCCGTATAGAACTGATTGACCCCGTATTTCTCAATGATCTCCCAGCACCGGTCCGGTCCGGGATAGGTCGGAATACCTTCGAACATGAGCGTGGTCGCGCCGTTGGCGAGGGGGCCATACACAATATACGAATGTCCCGTCACCCAACCGATGTCGGCGCCGCAGAAATAGATATCGCCGTCCTGATAGTCGAAGACATACTTGTGCGTGACACCGGTGTACACCATATAACCACCGACGGTATGCTGCACGCCTTTGGGCTTGCCTGTAGAGCCTGAGGTATACAGGATAAACAGCGCATCTTCCGCGTCCATCTCCTCACATGGACAATCGGCACTCACCGCCGCCATCAGGTCGTGCCACCAGAAATCCCGTCCTGCCTGCATCGGAAAATCGAAATCCGGATTACCTATGACCCGTTCGACGACAATACATGTCGTGACCGGCTCACCCATCTCTTTTTCAGCAGCCGCGATCGCTTCGTCGGCTACCGACTTCATAAATACGGGTTTGCCCCCACGATGCGTACCGTTCGTGGTGATGACCGTTTTACAGGTGGAATCTACAATGCGATCTGACAGCGAGTCTGCGGAAAATCCGCCGAAGACGATGGAATGCACGGCGCCGATGCGCGTGCAAGCCAGCATGGCAATGGCCAGTTCCGGGATCATCGGCAGGTAGATGGAAACCCGATCCCCTTTCTGAACGCCACGGGACTTAAGAACATTAGCAAACTTACAAACCTGCTCATGCAGTTCACGATAGGTCAGCTTGCCGTCCTCACCCGGCTCGTTACCTTCCCAGATGATCGCCGTCTGATCCCCGCGCGTGTCCAGATGCCGGTCCACACAATTGTATACGATATTGGTCTTACCACCTTCGAACCATTTGATTGAAATCGGCCCCTGCCGCATGTCATAGTTGTAGGAACAGACCGTGTCCCATCGCTTGAACCAGTGGAATCCATCCGCCTTCTCCGCCCAGAAAGTCTCCGGGTCGGTGATAGACTGTTCGTACGCCTGCTGATATTCCTCTATACTTTTCAGGTGCGCTTTTTTCCGAAAATCATCGTTCGGTTGATACATGTCAGACATAGGGCGCTCTCTCCCGATTTATGATCCGCAATTTACTATATGCTCACTTTTTTCCTATCAATATAACCCGAGGTGTATCTTCAGCAATAGACCGGCCGTCAAAGTCACCGAAGGTCTGTGATACCGACAACCCCGCCTCGGTTAACATGGCATGCAATTCGTCCAGCGTATACATGCGTACGGATTCGTCGTATGTTCGTGTTCCCTGTTCATCTTCTAATGTAACCCGTTTGTTGATGCGTACATGGTCACCGGGATTGTCGGGGTCACCGGTAATCCAACGGGTCTGTTCCACCTTGGTTTGGCCAAGCATTTTGCGGTCATGCGGTACCAGCGTATGGATGACGTATTCTCTATTTAAATAATCCATGAGAAACTGACCACCGGGGCGTAAGGCCCGTGAAACCGCCGTAAGGACACGGGCATTCTCTTCGTCACGGTCAAAATATCCGAAACTGGTAAAAAAATTAACGAGTAAGTCAAAGGCCTTTTCATAAGGAATCTCCCGCATATCACCCCGGACAAAATGAATACCCAGATCAAGTTCCTCATTACGACTTCGAGCCCTGGCAAGTAATTCTTCAGAAAGATCAAGTCCAGTAACACGATAACCGCGTTTAGCTAACTCAACCGCGTGTCGCCCGTCGCCACACCCCAGGTCGAACACATCCTGTGGTGCAGGACAATCGACCGTTCGCATAAGAAAATCAATCTGAAGGCGTGCTTCTTCATCATTTCGATGCGGATACACACGCAGATAGTCAAATCGGAACGCGTGCTTATACCATTCGGAAGATGGCGCCTTCTCTGTAGACATAGGTCTCCTCGGCAAAACAGACTTTAAACAATGATACTGCAATATATTTTGTCACCCTACCTCCGTCAACTCACAACTCACCTTGTACACCCGCTCCACGCCTCCCATCATGTCTCCGGCCAATTTTCCAGGCTGTTTATCAGGTTGTATATCCACGGGCCATCTCCTCGTAGGAGGAGATCACTGCTGGGCAATAGCCGCCTGTTTCTGTCCTCTCTTTATTTCACCTGACTTGGCCATGAAGTAAATGATGGGAATAACAAGCAAGGTGAGCACCGTGGAGGTGACCATGCCGCCCACCATCGGCGCTGCAATACGCTGCATCACCTCTGATCCGGTACCCGTGCCCCACATAATCGGCAGAAGACCCGCCATGATGGCTGTCACGGTCATCATTTTAGGACGCACACGTTCCACGGCGCCTTCTATGATGGCATCGTAAAGATCATGTAAAGAGTTCATCTTCCCCTCTTTCCATCGCCTATCATAGGCTTGATCCAGGTAGATTAACATGATCACGCCTGTTTCCGATGCGACCCCGGCCAGCGCGATAAACCCAACCCCGACGGCCACGCTGAAGTTGTAGTCGAGCAGATACATCAGCCAGATCCCGCCGACCAGAGCGAAGGGCAGGGAGAGCATCACGATCAGGCTTTCCTTTATATTACCGAAATTCAGGTAAAGCAGCAGGAAGATGATCGCCAGCGTCCCTGGAATCACGATCTGAAGACGCTGCTGCGCCCGTTCCATATATTCATACTGACCGCTCCAGACCATGCTGTAGCCATTCGGTAATGAAAATTGCTCATCCACAATCTGTTTTGCATTCTTGACGTAGGTTCCTACATCGATGCCTTTCAGGTCTACATATACCCAGGCGGTACGGCGGGCGTTTTCGGATTTTATGCCTGGTGGCCCCTTCTGAATGACAATTTTTGCCACCTGCCCGATAGGGATCTGGGCGCCGGTCGGTGTCGGAATCAACAGGCGATTGAGATCGGACAGGTCATCCCGCAACTCTCTGCTGTAGCGGACATTGACCGGATACCGTTCCAGCCCTTCGACCGTGTAGGTGACATTCATGCCCCCTACGGCAGACGTGATCACATCCTGCACATCGCCGACCGTCAAACCGTAACGTGCGGCTTCGAAACGATCAATTTTAAAATCGAGATAGTTTCCACCCACCGTTTTTTCCGGAAAAACGCTTAGCGTTCCAGGCACCTCATTCAGGACGAGCGCGATTTCCTGGGCGAGATCCGATAATACCGCCAGATCGTCGCCCATGAGTTTGATGCCGACCGGAGTTTTGATACCGGTAGACAGCATGTCGATACGTGTCTTTATCGGCATGGTCCAGGCATTGGTAAGACCGGGAAACCGGATCGCCTCATTCATTTCATCAATCAGTTTTTCAGGCGTCATGCCGGGGCGCCACTGGTCTTCGGGTTTCAGCATGATGGTCGTTTCGATCATCGAGAGCGGCGCCGGGTCGGTTGCTGTTTCCGCGCGTCCGATTTTACCCAGCACATGGTGTACTTCCGGAAAGGTCCGGATGATCTTATCGGTCTGCTGCAACAATTGTTTGGCCTTGGTGATCGAGATGCCCGGATCGGTCGTCGGCATATACAGCAGGTCGCCTTCATACAACGGCGGCATAAACTCCGAACCGAGTTTCTGATACGGCCACCAGGTGGCGATCAGGGCCATCATCGCGACACCGATACTGAGCCACTTGAATCGCAGAGCTAACTCGAGTAACGGCCGATAGATAAAAATCAAGATCCTGTTGAGCGGATTCTTCTTCTCAGGCAGGATCTTGCCGCGGATCAGATACCCCATCAACACCGGAACAATAGTAATGGAGAGCAAGGCCGAAGCCGCCATGGCATACGTCTTGGTGAAGGCCAGAGGTTGGAACAGACGGCCTTCCTGGGCCTCCAGCGTGAACACCGGTATAAACGACAGCGTTATGATCAATAGAGAATAGAACAGGGCCGGACCGACCTCTTTCGAGGCATCGATAATGATATCCCAGTGGTCCTTTTTCCCTCCATCACGCTCGATGTGTTTGTGCACATTTTCAATCATTACGATCGCCGCATCTACCATAACGCCGATGGCGATGGCGATGCCGCCCAGCGACATGATATTCGCATTGATACCCTGATACGACATGACAATAAATGAGATCAATATCCCGACGGGCAGGGTAAATATCGCCACGAAAGCGGAACGGAAATGGAGTAGAAATATAAGACAGACGAACGCGACGACGATGCTTTCTTCGATGAGTTTATCTTTAAGATTTTCGATGGCTCGTTCGATAAGATTCGCCCGGTTGTAGGCAGGGATAATTTCGACGCCTTCAGGGAGGCCACGTTTGAGTTCTTCCAGTTTCTCTTCTACCGCGTGGATGACCTTCAATGCATTTTCTTGATACCGCATCACGATGATGCCGCCGACGATTTCCCCTTCGCCGTTCCATTCGGCAATTCCCCGGCGAAGCTCGGGACCGAGATGAACGTTGGCGACCTGTTTTAGAAGAATCGGCGTACCGTTTCGATCCACCCCCAGAGGAACGTGTTCGATATCCTCGATAGATTTAATATATCCCAGGCCGCGCACCATGAACTCGGTCTCTGCCATCTCGATCAGACGTCCCCCGACATCATTGTTGCTCCGCTGAATCGCGGATCTGACTTTGCTGAGCGGGATATCATATATAAGCAGCTTGTTGGGGTCGACATCCACCTGATACTGCTTCACAAAGCCACCGATGCTGGCCACTTCTGCCACGCCCGGTACCGAAGTCAACTCATACCTCAGATACCAGTCCTGGATAGACCGTAGTTCCGCCAAGTTGTGGGTATCGCTTTTCAGGACATATTCATAGACCCAGCCTACCCCCGTTGCATCCGGGCCCAGGGTAGGGGTAACACCGGTGGGCAGGCGACTTGACACATAGTTCAGGTATTCCAGCACCCGGCTTCGCGCCCAGTACAGATCCGTCCCGTCTTCAAAGATGATGTAAACAAAACTAACTCCGAAAAAACTGTAACCCCGGACCACCTTGGCGTACGGCACAGCGAGCATAGCTGTCGTCAGGGGATACGTCACCTGATCTTCCACCAACTGAGGCGCCTGGCCGGGATATTCGGTAAAGATAATCACCTGGACGTCCGACAGATCGGGGATGGCATCCAGCGGAATCCTGACCATGGCCAGCGTGCCGGCCACGATCAGAAAGACCGTGCTCAGGATTACCAGGAATCGATTTTTGACAGACCATTCTATAATACGTTCTAACATGGTTTATCTCTCTTCTATGTGGCGTATGCAGCAATACATAACTGATGTTACGCAGTCGATGACCGATAGACCTGCCGCTGCTTACCCCGTTATTTCAGTCTATCTTTCAACATCTTCTGAATGGCTTCTTTCATTCGACTCTCGGAGTCCATCAGGAACTGGGCGGAGGTCACCACTTCCTCACCTGCGCTTATGCCACCTATCACCTGTACCAGGTCGTCCTGCCCTTCGAGACCCAGCACGACAGTACGCGGTTCAAATTTGCCGTCGCCCAGAGCAACAAACACAAGATTTCGCTCGCCTGTACGAATGATGGCTTCATTGGGCAGTGCGGTCACGTCCCCACCGATACGGGCGGCAATATGAATGTTGGCATACATTTGAGGCTTCAATTCCCGCCTGGGATTTGGAAAGACCAGACGGATCTTGATATCACGGGATTTCTGGTCAAGATACGGATAGATGTAGTCGATGCGTCCTTCATACGTTCTCCCCGGACTGTAGGGCAGATCCATAACGATAGACTGGCCCGGCCTGATCCAGGAGGCATCATATTCATAAATGTGGGCATACGCCCAGATGGTACTCAGATCTGCCATACGATACAGGTCCATACCGGGTGTTATCCGCATGCCGAGCTCTGCCATTTTCTCAATGATGATGCCGTTCGTCGGCGCGTACAGGGTCAGCGTTTTTGTCACCGCACCCCGTTCCTCAAGATCGAGGATCTGCTGTTCAGATATATCCCAGTAAAGCAAGCGGCGGCGAACAGCATCAAGCAGGGAGCGTGCACTGCCTGCAACCGATTGGAAGGTGCTGTTCTCCAGTTTTTCAACGTTTCGAAAAGCCAGTAGATATTCTTCCTGCGTTGAAACCAGCTCTGGTGAATAGATCTCCAGCATCGCATCGCCTTTATGTATCTCTTGTCCCGTCTGGTCTGCGAACAATTTCTCGATCCATCCGGAAAATTTGATATTTACACGCGAATAGGTTTCTTCGTTATAGTCCAGGTGACCGACCGTGCGAATCGAGCGGTAAAGATTCACCCGTTCCACCAGAGCGGTCTGTACGCCGATGTTCTGGAGCGTGACCGGATCGATGGTGATCGATGGACCGGCTGACCCCGTTTCTCCTTCGTAGACCGGAATCAGGTCCATGCCCATGGGTGATTTGCCGGGTTGATCGGTGATGTAAGTCGGGTCCATGGGGGCGCGCCAGTACAGGATTACCTTATCCTCAACGGACATGGTCTGCGCCACTTGATCATGCTCGGCATGTTCGTCTTCTGATACCGTCATCGCCGCCATGGTTTCCTGTTTTACCGGTGTTAATTTCATGCTGCAAATGGGACAGAATCCCGGCTCTTCAACGATAACATGAGGATGCATGCCGCAAGTCCAGAGTTGCTTTTGGCCTTGCGCCTCTACAACCGTTAAGGCCGGTGGCTTTTCTTCACTGCATCCGATTGAGAGCGTGCTGAAACCCACAGCCAGAACGAACAGTAAATATCTGAATAATGAATTGGTGCGTCGGATTTTATATATCCACTGCATGATAAATCTCCTGCTTAGGGGATGGTCTGACCCATTCCATGATATCGAACAGGCCTAGGGCAGATGGCCGCCTGCCGCCCATTCCAGCTCAGCATGATGCTTCCGATAATTCGATTGTTCTCTGACATAACCCAGGTTGACTTGAAGTATCATTCGTTCCGCATCCAGGAGGCTGAGGAAATCCAGATTACCATTCTGGTAGGCAAATAAGGCAGATTCCAGGCTGCTTTCCGCCTGCGTTATCATGCCCTGATCGTAAAGGTCCAGCGTCCGGCCGGTATGCTGCATCTTGAAATAGAAATCCGAGATTTCAGCGGTGATTTCATTCCTAATATTTTCTCGTGTCATCTGATTCGACTCAACGAGTGCCCTGGCCTCATTTACCGCAGCGCGTCGTCGTTTCAGGCGAATGGGGATATTGACGTTGAACATGATGCCGAACGCATCTTTTCCTGTGTCGGTAAACTGGCTACCCGCCACTTTCGGGATGGTGATGTAAGAAGCCTGCACATTAAAATCCGGTCGATAATTAAGATGGGCAAGGCGTGTCATCAAATCACTTTTACGAATCATGGCATCCGCGATGTGTAATTCCTGGCGCGTAGCCAGCGCCCGATCAACAACCAGCGACTCAGGGCTTGTATACCGTGTCATCTCTATAATAGTAACCGGTTCAACAGGTGTCGCCGCAGCTCGGCCCAGCAAGGCATTGAGCCTGGAAGTGATCCCGACTCTGATACGATCGAAGGCCAATCGTCGATCCAGAACAGTGGACATTTCAACCTGGGATTTCAGGACATTGGCCTGAATACCTGCTCCTGTGACATACTTTTCTTCTGCCGCCCGATTAAAAGTCTCGAGCACGATCAGGTAATCATCGAGAATCTGTAGAGACTGGTCTACCCAATAGAGTTCGAAATACGCCTGCTTAACCCGGAAGGCGACATCGCGCCCGGCTACATCATATCGTTGTTGTTCCGCAGTGGCATCCTCATCGGACATCTGACCTTTTAGTTTTAGTTTTCCGGGGTATGGAAAGCTTTGAGAGAGGACAAAGACATTTTTCTGGGGGCCGACGCGGGTTTCCGGCGTTCTTGCCCATCTGGTGTAGCTGAACATCGGATCGTCCAGCGAACTGGTCTGCGGGCTACGATGCGTGGCCGCCTGCCAACGGTTCTGGGCAGCCGATATCGCCGGATTATGTTCTTGTGCTATCCGTACTAACGTATCCAACCGGGACAAGGGCTCCTCAGCCTGAGCACGTACCGTATGGGGAAACATCACCAGTAGATAATACATAGGGATATATCTGAATTTGATCATGCGCATGGACATCACTCCTGAAGCCGTCATCTACCGATGCAGGCTCAATGGGGATCACCCGAACCAAGCGGATGAAAACCAATGCATACACCGGTGCACAGCAGACCATGAACCTTCATTTCGAAAGGACAATACAATCCCGGCCCGATCATAAAATCGGTGGGTCTCTCATTTATTTGTGAGGTTTGTTAAATCAGGTAGGACGCGTAAAGTCGATATAGTTTGGGCGGGAAGGCCTGGGACGTATCGTCGCGATTCAGTGAAATCGACAGACTGGATTGCAGATCAGGTGCTTCTATTACTGCAACACGTCCCTTACATATTTTGGTCTGGTCAGAACCCGGCAGTAGAGGGAATGCTGTGACTGAATCCGCCGTCTGAGAAGAGCGGATTGTACAGCAACATCCATTGTCTGCGGCATGCATCCTGTTATCTTCACGCGCGCCCATCGTGTCATGCACTGGATGAAGCCCTGCATCGTCGACACATACATCACTCTTCGGCATCTCACAGGCTTCTACATTTAAGTCACAGATCAGCGCCTGGACCGGTGAGGTCGAAAGTAGAAGCGTGAGTATCGTGAGTATGATGGTAATCTGTCTGAACATGCCTTTCGCTCTCCACGACGTTTGACCAATACAAGTAACATCCTGTTCTACTACAAATTACGGACCATCATCGTTACCGGTCAAGTCTTTTTTAACGCAACACCCCCGGTACGGCCCCAATGGTGGTACGAGGACTCAATGGTGGTACGAGGACTCAACCAGAGACTTTATCGTCCGGACCGCAGGTGTTGCGTGCCTGGAAGTATTTGCGATGGAGCAAAGCGTCGGCCCCGGGTTGCATACTCAACTTGAGGATTCCGAGATTTTTACCATCCCGGATGGCCATGCGATAGGCCTCAGTTTTGAACGCATCGTCTGAACATTTCGGATGACCTTTCAACCACTGCACCAATCTGTTCAAGAACGGATACTGATGCGCGAGGTTTCTCATCTGGGCTGGGTTAGCGGCGAGATACTTTTCACGCCGCTCCAGAACAAGAACGGCTGCCTTCATGAACTGGCGGACCATGAGATCGTATGCCCACAACAGCACCTCTCCACCGGGATTGAGCGTGGTCCGGGCCCGATCGGCCAGCCAGTTCAAGTGTGGCAGATATTCCTGGTAGATGGCATCCCAGGTGTCAATGTAGACCGTGTCGTATTTTGAGGACGTCGTCTTAAGATAGTCTTCAATTCCCATGTGAATTATGGTGCATTGTGCCATACTGTGCCAGGGATATTTTTGCCAGGTGGACTGAATCAATGAGATTACGTCCTCGTCGGCCTCAACGATTTCGATGGATTCCACTGCTTCCCACATCATGAGTCGCTCCTGGAGACCGTCAGACCTCCAAATCGTGTAGGGTACCGCTGCCGTGGTCTCGTCGGATCCCTGAAATTTTCTCGTTTTCCAGTCGAAGGTACATCCTGACTGTCTCTTGTAGAGGGACAGAAAAGGTGGAACTACACAGTGAACCTCAGAAAGGAACGACCATCCTCATACGGCTACCCAGTAAAGCCAGTATAAATACGCAAAAAGAATAAACACCTACGCCAGACCTTTTAACTATGTAGCCCCAATGGGAACATCCCGGCATCACCTGTTAAGGTTTTTATTGACACGGGCTACATGGAAGTATAGCATACACGTGATCGCTATACATATATGTTCTCATTATATGTTTAATAAAGTCAAGTGAAACGCCCTACGTTGCCGATTTTGTTTTGTTGACTTTCAATCAGAAATCAAAAATCCTATCAGAGTCCCCTTATGCTGAAGAAGAATAAAAATACCATTCATCCGCTTTGCACCCGCTGTGTCAAAACGTGCAAACAAACGGTATCTGTGATCATGCTGACATGCGAGATGTTTGAGCCGCAGATGAGTGATGATGAATTCGAGCAGTTGCTGAATGATATGGACGAGGTCACCCGCCAGGCAGATGTCCTGCATACACGGGTGAATCGACTGATAGATGATATGCAGGAGGATGTGGTTGTCACCGAAGACGACGCCATCCCTGATATCGAACCGGAAGGAGATGAACGGTAATTCGATTTCAGATTGCGGATTTCAGATTGCGGATTGTAAATATATAGTCGTTAACATTTGACTTTGGGATATTATTAAAACCCCGCGCCCTCTGTGCCTGCTTCGTACTCTCCATGATTAAGTTTGAGGGCCGAAATCTCGCACATAAATCTCAAAGACTTCTTTCCGCCTGGGTATGGAAAAGGTCGCCCCGCGCCCACGGATTTTCAGGCCGGCAATAATTGTCCCAAGACGGGTTGCTTCAACAGGAGACATCCCAATTGACAGGCCATACAGCAGGCCCCCGTTGAACACATCCCCTGCTCCTGATGTATCCGTCACGATCTCCGGTGTGTAAGCAGAAATAGCATGGATTTCGCGATTTACTCCGAGCTTGACACCGTCCTCACCGCATTTTACAGCCACCATATCAACGCCTCGATCCCATAGCATGCGGATAACTTTAATCGGATCATCCGTATCAAACAACTGCCGGGTTTCTTCCGGTGCGGTCGGTAGCATAATATCAACATAAGGTAAAATTTCATCCAGAGCCGCCCTGGCGTCCTCAAGGGACCATAATTTGAGCCTGAGATTGGTATCAAAGGCGACCGTCACCCCCTCCTCTTTAGCAATCTGAAAGGCTTTCAGCACGGCTGCTCGGCTGCTCGGGGAGATAGCCTGAGATATACCGCTGGCATATAAAAACCGGGTTTTACCGATATAGGCAGGATCGATATCCTCAGGAGACAGGCAACTGGCGGCGCTGCCCGCACGGTAGTAGGTGAATTCACGATCTCCATCTGGTAGGATCGAAATAAAATACAAACCGGAAGGGCGGTCCAGAGGCGTTGCGCAGGTCAGATCGATCCCTTCCGATGCCCATGAATTCAGCAGAAAATCTTTAAATGGATCATCACCCACATGGGTAATATACCCCGTTTTTGCGCCGAGCCGGGAGGCCGACACCAGCATATTCATGGTATCCCCGGCAAACGCCTTGGTAAACGTATCGCTCTTCGACAACGGTCCCTCACAAAACATCTCTATCATACACTCGCCGATGGAAATAATATCCATGATCTGATCCTCATACCTATTTTTCAATTATAAATAATACGCATTGGTCACCCGGTGCTGAAACACCTGGCTACCGCCTACTGCCTACTTGTCCACCTGCCCACTTGCTATTGTTTCACACTGATCGCGACGCCGTCACGAAGAGGAATAATTGTGGTCCATATGTCGTCGGAAGCATACGCTTTCTTATTGTATTCCTGAATAGCCCGGGTCCATTCATCATCCGATGGTTCAGCAACGCGGCCGCCCCACAGCGCGTTATCGGTAATCAGCAAGCCACCCTGTCGGATACGTGACCAGGCCATATCGAAAACTTGCGGATAGTCCTGCTTGTCGACATCGTTGAAAATAATATCGAAGGTGCCTTCAGATGCCCGAAGCAGGTCTAATGCATCACCGACCCGAACCTCAACCCGGCCCGCTACCCCTGCCCGCTCCAGAAAGGTGCGGGCCCGAGCAGCATTGGATTCGCTTCCATCGGAATAGTAGACCTTGCCTTCCGGACCGACGGCCCGAGCCAGCCATATGGTTGAATACCCGATCGCCGATCCCATTTCAAATACGCGTCTGGCGCCGATCATGACCGCCATCTGATACAAAAGACGACCGACCAACGGACCGATAATCGAGATCGATTGCTCTTTAGCGATCTGCTCCATCTCCGTCAACACTTCATCTCTATCCGGCATCAGGTTCGTTAGATACTGGTCCACGGTTTCAGTTAATATTTTCGGCATCTTGAATCACTCCTGTCCACTCACCACTGGTCACTTATCACCTGCTACTTTATTAGAGCCTTTAGTATAGAACCGTCGCCAATACATCGCAAGAAGAATGTATAAATCCCATAAATCACGGACCACCAGGCCCACCCGCTGCCGGCCACAGGCATTCATGTTACACAACTTGCAGCATAACAGGAGGATATCTTTTCTCTTGCTGATCAAATTCAATCCCACATATAGTCTAAGAAATAAGAGAATGCATTTCTCAAATCTCCATACGACCTGAATCCTGGAGCAAGACGCCGAAACCCATCTCATGCCCCAGCCCTCCCAACATAAAGACCTGGAACAACGCCTGGAACGAAAAATCAATGGCCTGTTCATTATCCATGAGATCGGCCGGGCATTATAGCGTACGACTGATCCGGATGAACTCCTGTATATTGTACTCGTAGGGGTGACGGCAGGTGAGGCGTTAAAGTTCAATCGGGCTTTTTTATGCCTTCTCAATGAGGAAAAAACCTGTTTGGGAGGCCGTATGGCCATCGGACCGGCTAGTCCGGAAGCGGCAGACAGGATATGGACAGCACCGGCCTCCAAGTACCTGACGTTGAACGACATCGTCCGATCTTACCGGAAAGCGACACATAATCAGGATACCCATGTCCATGATCTTGTACGCCGTATCCGGATTCCTGTGTCAGATACCGATCGTGCGCTTATTCAAACGCTGAATAATCAAACGTCTTACCTGGTTGAACAGGCAAACCATGATCATCATATCCCTGAGGCATTCCTGGCACTCATCGGCACCCGGTCGTTTGTCGTCGTACCATTATTTTCACAGGAACAGCCGCTTGGCGTCCTCCTGGCCGAAAATATGATTACAGGACGCCCTATCCAGGCGGATGATGTGGCATTGCTTG
>CAJXCW010000145.1 GCA_913051705.1 uncultured bacterium | reverse complement strand
TAATATACACCAACTACTTGGATAAGGAAACTGCCCTTTTTGTGAATAATGCAGGTTAAAGAGATGCAAAACTGGAGTAATCCGTGGATTACAAAGAACGATAAGCATCCATCGGTTTAAAATGAGAACAGCTTCACGGAGACACAACCATGACACCGTGCATTTCCGACGTGCAGTGGGCGGCATACAAGGTCCAGGGGTATTTACGCCTGGACCTTGTGATGGATGAAGGGGAACTGGAAGGGTTGCAGCAGCGGATCGACGAGATCATGATGGGTACAGCCCCGACCGATTACGACCGGATCATGATGCAACTGGATCGCGATCCGGCCGTGGGCGGCGACAGGCCCGGACCTCAGAGCCGGGGACATAAGGCCGCCACGCTGTGTTACCGGAAGATTCAGGGTCTGGAATTCGATCCCCTGTTCCTGTCGTTTATGCAGAAGCCGATCTTTCGGGAGATCTGTAAACGGGTTTACGGCGCAGGTACGCCCGTGTCCTGCTTCCGGGCGATGTTTATGAACAAGCCGGTCCGGGAGGGCACCCCGCTTATATGGCATCAGGATCGATGGACGGCCCTGGATATAGACCCGCTGATTACGATCTGGACGGCCCTGGATCCGGCCACCCCGGCAAACGGCTGTGTAAAAATCATGCCCGGATCGCACGACCGGTTGATCAACCCCGGCCACGGCTCCGGGTTTCTGACGCAAGAACAGGCGGAGACGGTAGTGGCGGAAAACGAGATCATGGATTTGGAAGTCGCCCTGGGCGAATCCGTCCTGCTCCACAACCATATGCTGCACAGTTCGGGAACCAACAACACGGACATCGCCCGCCGGGCGTTCAGCGCCTGTTATATGAACGCCGCAACCCGATCCAGGAACGGAGATGCGTTTCCAATACTTTTTGGCGAAGGGGCGCTTCAACCGGAGTTGGTTTGATGGATCGACTTGAACAGGCCAGACAATTTGCCATTCGGGTGCATGGCGATCAACAATACGGAGATAAGCCGTATGTGCATCATCTGGATGCCGTAACCGCCGCTTTGGTGGTCTGGCGGTAGTAGTCCTGCTGATCACCATGTATACCGCGCTGACAGGTTGGAGCCGGATGGTCATGCTCGCAGTCGTCACCATCCGGATGTGGAAATCTCAGCCGGCACAGTGGGTCTCTGTCTTCCGTGATTCCATCGCGCGTGTCTCGGTGCTGACTGTCGCATGGGCGATGTGGGTGATCTTAGTACTACCGCTGTCGTTCGATTAATATCGGATAAGGAGTATCGACATGTCGGAAACACCATCTGTAAAACAACGTATCAACGCCGGTGAAATCATATCCATCGCCGGTGTTTCCATGAATGCGACACGTGAGGAACTCGAACATGCCGCCAATCAATACGATATGTTTAGCATCGACGGTCAGCACTCGCCTTTTAGCGAAGAAGAGCTTGTCGCATTCTGTGCGAAAGCAGAAGCACTCGATATGCCGGTGCAATTCCGCATCGAACATACCCGACACACGTACCTCATCGGCCGTTATCTTGATCTGGGGCCCACGGCGATTCTTGTACCGGAGGTCCGCGAGGAAGCTACCGTTGATGAGGCCATAAAATACTTCTATTACCCTCAAAAGGGAAAACGGTCGTGGGGTGGTACAGCGCGAAGAGGGATCAACAAACGTCCCGACCGACTCGAATATGCGGCCTGGTGGAACGACTATGGTGTGTTGTGTATCCAACTCGAATCGGTTGATGCGGTTATCAACTGCCGTCAATTGGCCAAACCGGCTGTCGACCTGGTCAACTTTGGGCCGAACGATCTTGCCTTTGATATCGAATGCTATCACAAGCCACCGTTCCAGACGCTCGATGAGTGCGTACAACATGTGGTTAAGGAATTGAATGGTTCCGGGGTGAGGGTCGCTTTGGCTATTCCGGACCGCGCCGATCGGCAGAAATACATTGATATGGGTGTGACGGTGTGTTGTGAACCATTGGGATAAATAGAGATCAGTCGCTGGTGGTCAAATGGCCCCTGAGCAGATGACCGAGGGTAATGCCCGGATAATGGGCATTATCAATCTATCGTATTGACCTGTTTTGCATGCGCCGTCAGGTAAAGGGAGCGTTTTACCAGTATGGATAAAGTAGATGTACATGTCCACGTATTTGCCAGGTTGAGCGACGAGTACCCACGGGAGGTAAGTGGCCTGGCACCGGCGGATAAGGAAGGCACCGCCGAACAGCTCTTGCGAGAAATGGATGCAGCGGGCATAGATCGGACGGTGTTGATCGAAATGAATGGCACCCGAATCGAATATCATAAATACGTAGCCCACTGTGTCGAGAAGTGGCCCAATCGTTTCACCGCCACCGGGTTGGTGGATGTAAATGACCCGGACCCGTCCGCTCGCCTAAGGGAGCTGGTCGAGGCCACTGGTATTGAAGGCATTCGAATCGGCGACCTGGGTGATCCGGGGGCCGCCTATGTCGAAGATTTAAAATCCTACACTCTATTTCAGTGTGCCGATGAGCTGGGTATCAACATCAATATCTACACTGGTAGCGTTAATATCTCCTGTGTAGAGATGCTGGCCGAAGCATTCCCCAAGGTCAACATCTCCCTGGACCACCTTAGTGTGATGCCGAGTACCTCCGGTTCGACGGATCGCTGGGGACGGCCGCGATTCGACAACGAACCGTTGCCGCCTCCGACCTATCCACGAGTCCTCGACATGGTCCGGTTTCCCAATGTGTATATCAAGGTTTCCGGTGAGTACGCCTTCTCGAAAGTGCCCTGGCCCTACGAAGATATGAGGCCCATGGTTGAGCAAATCTACCAGGCCTATGGTCCGGGGCGCATGATGTGGTGCTCGGATTCTCCGTGGATACTCAAAGAGCCGGGCTACCAGAGACTGGTGGACCTGATCGATGAGCATCTGCCCTCCATCAGCGAAGACGAAAAAGATCAGATTATGGGTGGCACCGCGCTTAAGATCTGGTTCAAAAACAAATAAAGGAGCTATTATGCCCGATTCATCTCTTATCCGCATCGGCGTCCTCACATGCATGAGGTATGTCCACATCAGTGGGATATGGGGTCCCATAATAGACCCCGCAACCGAGGTTAAATTTGAAGCCTGCGCAACCCGTATGACCGGCATGGTCATGACCCATGTGTGGGATATGGACAGGGAGGGGGCGGAAGCATTCGGCCGCACCCACAAAGGCGTGGAAGTGGTCGACAACTACTGGGATATGGTAGGAAAAGTGGACGGCATCATTCTCTCTGACTTCGATTCATGCCTGCACTTCAAAGAGTTGACCAAACCCTATCTGGAAGCCGGGGTTCCCATCTTCATCAATCGACCCTTTGCTCTGAACCTGAAAGATGCGCAGGAAATGATCGATCTGGCTAAAAAACACGACACACCCATTATGTCCGGTTCCTCCTTCGAGTACGCCCCAGAGGTAAAGCACATAAAAAAAGAGGTGGCCGAAATCGAACCCGTCAGAGGTTTTACCTCTGCCAATTCCATGTCGGATTACCCCACCCACGGCATCCACGGCGTTTTCTTTGCGTATGCTTGTATCGGTGGAGGCATCAAGAGCATGGCCTACCAGACACCAGACTGGCACACGCCCAATGGGTTGATCACCATCGAGTACGAGCCCAGGGGAGAAGACGGCAAGGTATTTTACGGCAGCATCCAGGAAATATCAGGCACATGGGGCTGGATCAGGGTGTTTGGAGAGCGCTCATTCGAGCAGTTTATACATCCCGGTATCCACTTCTGGGTTCCCAGTTTGCTGGCCATGCAGGAGATGTTTGAAACCCGGAAGATGCCCGAATCGTACGAGGCCATATACGAAAAGACACAGATATTTCTGGCCGCCTTCAAGTCGCACGTGGTGTGCAATGGGGCGCCGGTGGCACTCGATGATGTCGGTGACTGGCAGGCACCGCTCCTGAACCCCGACCCTTATCCTGACGGATATTTCGTATAGTGTAAGGAAATGTAAAGGTGATATAGCCTCTTTACTCACCCACCCGTTTCACATCCACATAATACGCACCCCGGCGTTCACCATGATCATCGATAAACCAGGCTTCGAGCAGCGTTGTGCCGGTTCGAGGCATATCCATCGTGAAGCGCACATCTTGATCTCCAGGTGCGACGGATTGTAGCTTTTCCTGATCGAAGAGTTTAAGAGTCGCTTGCACCGGAGCGATGCGGGAACTTGTACCATCCTCTGAGCTGTAAATCAGTTGACGGGCTTCTTCGGTTGGAATCACATCATCAATAGCCAGGTCACGATCGGCGGGCCAGCGGCGCAGGGAGAATCGGTACATGCCGGGTTTCTCGACATCAACGGCCCATGTGCCGGTACTTTTTTGTGCCTGGGTGATGTGTGTCTGGTGCCAGGCGACGTCGCCGAGGACATCCATGGCGCACAATCGAGCCGGATTTTCCACTTCGTTGCCCAGACTGATAGGGCAGTAGGCTTCCAGTTGGGGAGATATTTCCGCCCACCAGACTTCGTGCGCTTCACGGAGTCTCTGGACCACCTCCGGATGTTCCGCAGCCACATCATTTTTCTGACCGGGGTCGGCCTTGATATCGTATAACTCTTCCCCACGTACCAGCCGCCATCGGCGGGTCATGACCGTATTGGTCCACTTATCGGGCGGATTGGTATTTTGACGGTATTGCACGTAGTGAACACGGTCACCAGGAAGCCGGGTTTGTTCGTTCCGTATCAGCGGCGCCAGGCTCTCCCCGTCGAATGCCCTTTCTTCCGGTTTATTCAAACCGCAAAGATCAATGAAGGTCGGCAGCAAGTCGATGTGCAATCCCATGTCCTCTATATCTTTGCCGCCCGCAACAGCGCCATCAGGCCAGCGGATGAAGAACGGCACGCGATGACCGCCATCGTAATAAGATCCTTTTTTTCCTCGCATACCCGCATTGTATCCTCGGTTCACGTGCTGCCGGTCATCCAGCTCACTGCCGCCCGAACTGCCGTTGTCGGTCATGAAGATGAGGATGGTATTATCTTCCAGATCCAGATCAGCCAGGGTACGGCGCAGCTTGCCGAAGTTTTCATCGATGTTCGTAATCATGCCGTAGAAGGCCGGCTCAGGAATATCCGGATTATCCTGGTATGGACGCTTGTATCGGTCTGCTACCAGATACGGGCTGTGAGGGGCATTGGTGGATATAAACGCAAAGAAGGGCTCGTCTTTGTTCTCTTCTATAAAATGAATCGCCTCGTCGAACCACACATCGGTGCAGTACCCTGCATGTTCGACCGGTTCGCCATTATGGAAGTACGTATCATCGAAATAGTTATTGCCCCAGGCGTCCGGTGTCTGGCCCACGCCGCCGCCCTTATGAGCGACCACTTTTTGAAAACCCCGATCCTGCGGCCGGTACGGATAGTTGTCGCCTAAATGCCATTTACCGAACATACCCGTGCGGTAGCCTGATGCGCCGAACACATCGGCCATCGTCGTCTCGCTTTTACGCAGGATAGAACGTCCCCAGCAGGTCGCCCAGGCGCCGTTGCGCACCGGCCGCCGCCCGCTCATCAGCGCCCCCCGCGTCGGCGTGCACAGCGGCGACACATGAAAATCCGTAAATCGAACCGCCTCTTTATAGAAGGCATCGATATGCGCCGTTTGTATCCACGGATTTCCCGTACACCCCAGATCGCCGTACCCCTGGTCGTCTGTGATCACGAGGATGACGTTTGGTGATATTGTTGACATGGTTCTCCTTGAATGTTAATGCACAAACAGCCTCAACCCTGTGTGCACCATCACGATGCCATATTCATCTCCGGCCTTAGTCACTTCTCCATCTCGCGCCGAACCCCCGGTCTGGGCGATATACTGCACGTTGCTCCGCTGCGCCCGGTCTATGTTGTCTCGAAATGGGATATACGCATCCGACGACAGACAGATCCCGTCGAATTGCGCCAGCCAGGCCAGTCGATCTCCCTGCGTGATGCGCGCCGGCGTGTTGTCCAGTCCGGACATCATCTGCGCTTCTTCCGGCTCGGATAGCTGGTCCCACAGAATATACTGATCGACTATATTTGTTTTTTCCAGTCGCTTCAGGGTTTTCTTAAACGCCAGGTCAAGGGTTTTGGGATGCTGCTGCAGAAACCACTTGTCCGCTTTGTCGCAGGCCAGCCGGGTGCAGTGGATACGGGATTGCTGTCCCGCCCCCATGCCGGTCACCTGGCCGTCGTAAGCCACGCAAATGGAGTTGGACTGGGTGTATTTGAGGGCGATGGTCGCTACGATCAGCGTGTCGCGTGCGTCTTCCGGGAGCTTCTTGTCGGCCGAGACGATATGTGTAAACAAATCCTGCGTTATGGCCGTATCATTACGCGGCTGCTCCATTTGAAAACCGTACAGCATCCGACGTTCAACCGGCGGCGGCTCGTAGTCGGGATCAATCTGAAGAATCAGATAGCCGCCCTGTTTCTTCGCCTTCAGAATCTCCAGCGCCTTCGGTTCATAGCCGGGCGCGATGAGCAGATCGGACGTTTCCCGGCGCAGCACATTGGCAAGGGGCACATCCACGATGTCGCTGACGGCAGCAACGTCTCCGAACGAAGACATGCGATCGCCGCCCCTCGCACGCAGATAAGCCGTAGCTACCGGAGAGAGATCCTTTTTATTCAAGAACTGAGAGGTCAAATACGTCTCGGTAAGCGGTTTGGCAATCGCTGCGCCGGCCGGACTCGTATGTTTGAACGAAGCCGCTCCCGGCACTCCAGTCGCCGCCTTCAACTCCCGCGCCAACTGATAGGCGCCGAAGGCGTCCAGCAGGTTGATATAGCCGGGTTGTCCGTTCAGAATCTTCAAGGGCGACGGATCGGGCAACACCAGCTTTGCTGGATGCTGGTGCGGATTAAGTCCGTATTTCAGGGTCATGTTCATGGATGGTAAAACCTTTCTTAAAGATAGCAGATGGCAGGTGGCGGGTGGCAGAGGCGCATAAAGACCACCAGATACCCGCCCTGATGCACAGCATCAAGACTAATATAAATTTATAATCCGTTATTCGCAATCTTCCTCTTGCGTTTTATTGAGTCATAGATAATAGTTCATACTTATGGCTTGATTCAGTGCATAAGTATAGAGTGTACAGTATTAAAGATAACTCAAGTTGCTAGGTGATCCACGATACGTCGCCAAGGAAAATTCATAACATGAGTTCAGATCCATCACCCTCATCCAGTCAGGGCCTGCTGCGTGTCCTTGGCCTGGTCACCGGCCTGGCGGTCACTTTCGGCGGCATCGTCAGCCTGGGGATTCTTCGGGCGCCGGGGGAAATCGCTGAGCAGTTGCCTGATCCGTGGTGGTACATGAGCGTCTGGATCATCGCCGGCCTGTTCGCGCTGCTCGGCACGGCGTCAGCTGCGGAGATGGCCACGTCTCTGCCGCGCGCCGGCGCGTACTACGCCTATGCCCATCGGGCCTTTGGGCCGTTCGTCGGCTTTGTCAGTGGCTGGACCGACTGGTTGAACTGGTGCGGCGCTACGGCGGTGACCATCATCGTGATCATTGAGTATCTGCATCTGCTGACTCCGGCTGTTTCATCTGAGAACATCCCGCTGGCGGCAGCCATCGCCGTGGCTTTCGCCCTGGTTCAATGGCGGGGTGTACGCTGGGGCAGCGGGGTGCATAATGTCACCAGCATCATCAAGTCTCTGATCTTTGCAGCGCTCATTATTACGTGTTTTATCATAGGCGGCGGTGCGGCAATGCCGGAAGCCGCAGCGGAAACACCCCAAATGCCCGGTGGATGGACGTTGATCATGGCCTTTGTGGTCGCCCTGCGCGGGGTGATATACGCCTATGACGGATGGGTGTTTACGGCCTACTTTTCGGAGGAGATGAAAGATCCGGGACGCATGATTCCTCGTGCCATGTTCGGCGGTGTATGGATCGTCATCACGGTATATCTGCTGATCAATATTGCTGTGCTGCGCATGCTCCCCATGTCGGAAATCGCCGGGGCCGAACTGGCTGTCGGTAAGGCCATCGAGTCTGTATTCGGCGCCATGGCAGAAACGTTTATTACGGCGATGCTGACCGGCTTCATGCTGATCGGCCTTAACCTGGGCTACATGCTCGCGTCCCGCGTGGTGTATGCCATGAGTTGCGATGGCCTGTTTTTTGCCAACTGTAAGACGGTCAACAAAGGCGGCACGCCAACGATCGCGCTGGCGGCCAGTGTGGCAGCCACGCTCGTCTTCCTGTTCTTCAGCAGCACCTTCGCAAAGCTGATGGAAGTGCTCGCCATTTTTACGGTGGTCAACTATGTCATCTTATTCCTGGCCGTATTCACCATGAGACGGCGGGAGCCCGACCTACCGCGTCCCTATAAAGCCTGGGGGCATCCCTGGTCCACCGGCATCGCGCTAATCGGCGGTATCGCCTTTCTGGTCGGCACCATCATCAGCGGGACGACCACGGTGATATATGCACTCGTCCTGGTCGCCGTTAGTTCTCCGGTGTACGTGCTGTTCCGGCGGGTGAAGCGGAGAACGGGGAAGTGAAGAACGAGGAAAGAAGGGTGGAAGGGTGGGTGGAAGGATAAGTCTGCTTCTTCGCGTTCTCTTCCTTGCCTACAAATCTGCGATCATGTCGTAGTTGTTAATTTTCGACATGAATTCACCGACCTTGCGGAAGCCGAATTTCTTATAAAAATGAACCCCTCGCTCGTTGCACTCCTGGACGCCGCCCCAGAGCACGACACGTTTTCGGCCGCAACGACGTAATACGGATATCAGATGGGTCATCACCAGACTGCCGCCGCCGGTGTTCTGATAAGCGTCCGCCACACTCGGTGCCAGGGTACAGTCTGTATCCTGATCCAGTGCGATACCAAGTTTGTCGTAGCGCGGCCGATCGCCATCCAGTATGCCGAAGAAAACGAGAAAATAGGCGACAATGTGTTCCTGACCATCCTGCTCGATGGTGGCCAGCATACGAAGCGTTTCGGCATGCCGGATCTCTCCGCAGATATTATCGGCCGTAGCTTGATCAAACGGATGCGGACCGTAGAAGCCGCGTGTTGTTTTTGACAACCCCAGGAAATATTCACCCAATATATCACCATCATCTGCTGACAGCGGTCGCAGGCAGGCCGTTTGACCGTTTGACAAGTTCACCCCTGTGGTGGCTCGTTCCGGGTATCGGTCGATATCTTCGGGATGCATATGTCTCCTCCCTAATACCCCCATCGCACCTGCTCCATCCACCTCGTCATCTCCCGTTGACTGTCCGTAAATCGATCACGGACTTCGGATGGAAAAAAGAAATGATGGATATTCGTCGGTTCGCGCATCACAACATTGTAATGGGCATGGACGTAGTTGTAGTACAGATTGGAACGAATGCCGGTCGTCGTTTTACGCAGACCATTATGCACGACGGTCTCGGAGAAGATCAGCACATCGCCCGCCTGTCCGGTCACGGCTACTGATCCGGGCATGTCGAGTCCTTCGTACTGGGACCAGTTGAGATCCAGATTACTCTTGTGCGATCCCGGCAGGGCCATGATGCACCCGTCCTCGGAGCCGTTGTCGGTCAGAAAATATACCGTGTTGAACATACGGGAACGAATCTCACCCTGGTGATAGACATAGTCGGATGTGGGTACGCCCCGGTGCCAGCCCCCCTGCGGCGTGTCCTGATCTTTGGAGATGGACCAGGTGTTGATCAGTTGAGGGTCGCCGACAAAAGCGTTTAAATAAGGTAAGATGCGGGGATGGTCGATCAACTGGTCAAAGATCGGATCGAGCCGGGGCAGTCCGTTGAGACGCACCTGGTGCGACGCATTGGTCTCCCGCGTGGGTCTGCCGGTTTGGTCCGCCGGCAGACCTGCCTGCCATTCATCCGAATAACTCTGTAATTCCAGGTGATACAACACGTCGAGTAATGCCGTACATTCATCCGGCGAAAGAACATCCCGGAGGAGGATAAACCCTTGCAGGTCGAATAAAAATTGGTCTTCAATAGATACGTCGCTCATAATTTGTTCCTTTTTATTGAGCCGGAATAGGATGATTTGAAGGAGTATAGCAGCCCTATCAACCGACAAGCAAGGAAATTATTGCGGATGTCGGGCATCCATGTACTTTGTACTTTGTGTTTTGTTGTTGAAGACAGGCCATATAATATGATCGATCTGTTTGCCCACTTGCCCACCGAAAGGAACCCCATGAACCCCCTACGCATCGGTGTGATCGGCGCAGGCGGTATCACCGCGCTGCTGCACCTGCCGGAGATAGCAGACTGCCGGGATATGAAGGTCGTGCTGGTCAGCGGTCGTAAAGAAAGTCGGCTGCGCCGGCTATGTGATCAGTTTGACATTCCGAACTGGACGCAAGATTATGAGGAGGTCATCGCAGATGATAACGTGGACGCTGTCGTGATCGCAACGCCGCATCCGCTGCATGTGTCCTGGGGAATTAAGGCGATCGAAGCAGGTAAGCATGTATTGATGCAGAAACCGCTCTGCGGGGATATGGCCGAAGCCAATACCTTTGTAGCCGAAGCGGAGAAAACGGAAAAGACCGTGCTCTGTATGCCCCATTTCAGTCCGCAGGTCTATGCGCTGCGGGAACGGTGTCTATCTGGAGAAATTGGTAAGATATCAGGCGCCCGATGCCGGACCAGTCATGGCGGTCCGGAGATCTACTATGCCGGCGTACAGGACGCATTCGGCGAGCAGGCCGGCGAGGCGCTATGGTTCTTCGATGCGGATCAGGCCAGTGTCGGCGCGCTCTTCGACATGGGGGTCTATGCGGTGGCCAATCTGGTTGCGATTCTGGGCAGCGTCGAGCAGGTGACCGGCATGACCGCGACCTTCGACAAACCGACTACGCTGGAAGATGGGGCGGTGCTGATCCTTCGTATGGCCGGCGGCGCGCTGGTTACCGCCGAAACTTCGTGGTGCGATCCGGCACGAAGCTGGGAACTGACCATTCACGGCACAGCCGGCAAGTTCACCATGCCCGGCCTCGACGGCGCGGCAGCGACCCGGTGGACGCCGTCTTCGTATACGGATGAACATGCGCCTGTGGTGAAGGAAGCGGTGACTTTCGACCATGAAATCGGTCATGTCCACGAGCATTTCCTCGCCTGTATCCGGGAACAAAAACAACCGCCGCTGTCCAACGCCCGGGCCGCACAGCATGTCACGGAAATCCTGCTGGCCGGCCTGGAATCAAGCCGCACCGGACGGACCATTACATTAACCACGACCTTGTAGGCGCACGGCGCGCCGTGCGCCTGCGACCAATAGTATTGTAATCCAACAGGAGAAATGAATGCCGTCCCCATTAAAAATCGCCGTCCTCGGTATGGCCCACGACCATCTGTGGGGTAATCTCGATGACCTGATCAAAAATAAAAACGCCGAACTGGTTGCTGGTGCCGATCCGCATGCCAATCTGCTGCAAAAATTTCGCGAGCAGACCGGCTGCGAACGGCTCTACGAAGGGTATGACGCCCTGCTTGACGAAGTCAAGCCCGATGCAGTCTTCTGTTTCTGCGCCAATGCCCACCATGTCGATCTGGTCGAGATGTGCGCAGCGCGTGGCATTCATATCATGGTAGAAAAGCCCATGGCTGCTGCATTGGAACAGGCAGACCGGATGCTGGCGGCATCGCGCCGTGCCGGCATCTGCCTGATGGTCAACTGGCCGATGGCCTGGTCCCGGCCATTGCGAACGGCTCTGAGGTTGGTGCGTGAAGGACAGATCGGTGACCTCTGGCAAATCACCTGGCGTGGCGGTCATGCCGGTCCCGATGATATCGGGTGTTCCGACGAATTCTGTGAATTTCTCTTCGACAAAGACCTGAACGGCGGGGGCGCTTTTGCAGACTACAGTGGTTATGGGGCCTGTCTGTGTCTGATGTTCATGAATGGTTCGCCCGTGAGCGTGATGGGGATGGCCGGCCGCCTGGTCAAAAAACACCTGCTGGTTGACGACAACGGTATCCTGCTGCTGCGCTATCCAGAAGCTATCTGTCGCCTGGAGATGACCTGGACCGAAGCGGTGTCCCACGTTCCGCCGCACGATCCTGTGCTTTACGGTAAGGACGGCATCATCATCGCCGGCAGTGAGGTCATGCTGCATACCCGCGAAGATAAGACCGGTACCTCCATACCGCTGGATGCTCTGCCTGCCGGACAGGCCAATGCTACCGATCATTTTGTCACCTGTATTCGCGACGGCATAGCCCCGCAGGGCCAGACCTGCCCGGAACTATCCCGCAACGCCCAGGAAATCATGGAAGCCGGCCTGCGTTCGGTGACGACCGGGATGGAGGTCCAGTTGCCGGTGGAGGATCATCTGTTTAGGTAGGAGAGAAGTATAGAGTACAGAACGCTTGATAGCCGACAGTGATCATAGAGATCAGGTCGGTTATTCACAACGACGCAAAGACACATAGGACCGTCCGCATGGAGGCTTGTTTATGAACATTATCTGCATCTGCATGGACACATTTCGCGCTGACCTCATCGGTGAAGGGAAGAAGTACAGTCATGCCCATACGCCCAACCTGGATGCTTTTTCCCGCGACAGTATCCGTTTCACCCGCGCTTTCGGCGAAGGCCAGCCGACGCTGCAGGTACGCCGGGCGCTGTTCACCGGGATGCGCAGCTTCCCGTGGCGGTACAACTTCGACCGACGCGGCCACTGGCATCATGCGCCGGGATGGCATAAAATTCCACCGGAGCAGGACACCATCGCTGAAGTCCTGCTGGAACGAGGCTATCTCACCGCGTTGATTGCAGATACTTACCACATGTTCAAGCCGACCATGAATTTTGCCCGCGGGTTTGCCCACCTGGATTTCATCCGGGGCCAGGAGAGCGACAACTGGAAGACCGGGGACCCCGGGCAGATCGAAGCGCAACTGAAACGGCATGTACGTTCCCCTGTCGACTGGCATCGGCATGTCGGTCTGGTGAACTACCTGCTCAATCAGCGGCACCGCCGGACCAAAGAGGATTACAGTTGCGCCAGGGTATTCAACGCGGCTGATGCCTGGCTCGATGATAATCACATGGCCGGTCCGTTTTTTCTATGGATCGACAGCTTCGATCCTCATGAGCCATGGGACCCGCCGAAAGAATATGCCGACCGATATTTCGAATATGGCGGTCTGGATTTTATCGGACCGCCCGCCGCCTATGCAAACGGGGACCCGACAGAAGAGGAACTGCGGCGAATTGAAGCGTTGTATCTGGGCGAGGTGACCCTTGTAGACGAATACATCGGCCGGTTGTTGAACAAGTTGGAATCCCTGCCGATCCGTGACGAGACGATGGTGATCATCCTGTCGGACCACGGTACGCAACTGCTTGACCATGGACGATTCGGCAAAGGGCCGGATCAACTGCATCCGTTCAATACGCAACTGAATCTGATGATGCGCGCCCCGGATGCCCCCGGGAATATGGATATCGATGCGTTTGTACAGAATCATGATCTGATGCCGACGATACTCGGTCGTTTACAGATCCCGTGCGGGTGGACGGACGGCGAAGACCTGTGGCCTCTGATCACAGGGGATAAAATATCCATCCGGGATAGGATAGTCACCGGGTGGGCGGGATTCAGCACCGGCAACGCCGGCGGACGCGCCAGCGTGAGAGATGACCGGTGGAACTTTTGTACCGCTGTCGGATATGAAGATGAAGACGGAGATGAACTATTCGATCTCACGAATGATCCGGAAGAAGAAATCAATGTAGCGCAAGCGCATCCTGAAATAGTCGCTGCATATCGCACTGAAGTTGAAGCCGTCATTGGCCAGCCGCTGCCCGGCCGTATGATCGAAGTGTGCGACCCGGCCCCTGGTCCGATGACGGTCTGGCTGTCGAAGAAACTGAAGTGACCAGGGCGAAATGGCACAATCAAAGTCGATACTATTGATAAA
>CAJXCW010000144.1 GCA_913051705.1 uncultured bacterium | reverse complement strand
GGAAATCGAGTGGAACGACGCAGGCACCGATGACTGGCTTCGACTTTGTGACCTGGTCGGTTGTGAGGCGATGATTTGCGTCAACGGGGGGAACGGAACACCGGAAGAGGCAGCCCAATGGGTTGAATACTGTAATGGGCGATGTGGACACGCCTATGGGGGTTCTGCGCGCCGTCAACGGCCATCCGCAGCCGTATAACATCACCTACTGGGAAATTGGAAACGAGTTATACGGCGACTGGCAAATCGGCCATACCACAGCCATAGATTACGCGGACCGGTATCTGGCGTTTCGTAAAGCCATGCTGGCCGTTGATCCCTCGATCCGCATTATCGCCAATGGGCATGATGCGGCTTGGAACGAACAGGTGGTCGCCCACGCGAAAGACACGGTGCAGACCCTGTCCGTCCATACGCTCGAAGGACATCATATTCCGGCCGAAGCCGATCCGGAAGCCGTGTATCTGGAATACATGGGATTCGCCGCCAATTACGGGAATCATCTTCGAAATTTAGCGGCGCCGATGCAAAAAGCGGGGTTGACGCCGCGGCTTGCCGTGACCGAACTCAGTATCTTCACCCTCAAACAGAATCTGCCCAATGTGGACAATCTGAGTGAGGCCCTCTACTATGCCGGCATCGTCAACGCCGCGATCCGCAGCAAAGGACTGGTGGAGATCATCACACACAGCGCCCTGATCAACCACAGCGCCGGCCTGTCCAAGCAGCGCGGCGTTGTGTTCCCGCATCCGATGTGGTGGGCGTTGTACCTGTACAGTACGCAGATCGGGGTACAGCCGGTCGAAGTCGCCATAGATGGGCCGGGGTTCTCCTGTTCGGGAGAATGGCTCACCCGGGTAGAAAATGCCCCCATGGTGGATATCGTTGCGTTGACCTCAACAGATCACCAAACCGCCGTTATATTCCTCACTAACCGAGATCCACGTGATCCGATGGAGATCCAACTCTCTGTAAACGGATTTGCGCGGCAGGCCGCCGGAACAGCGTCTACGCTGACAGGCGATACCTTCATGGCAAAAAATACCTGGCAAACTCCCGATCGGGTCCGTATTCGATCACAGCCAATCGAGCTGATCGAACGAGAACTCCGGCATATGCTCCCCCCTCATTCTCTGACGCGCCTTGTTTTGACGGCGAAAGAGGATCGTTGACAGTTTGTCGTAACGTCTCTATTTTTCTTCTACTTCTCTTTGATTCTTCTCAGCCGGCGCCGTCCAGAAATCTACCGAGCCTGGGGTGCCTTGCGCCAGCAGTCCACCATAAAGCGCGGCGTTGAACAGGACGCGGAAAGTGCCGAAAGATTGACCTCGCCATTGCGGACGAAAGCCGAGCAGGATAACGTGGCCTGCGCCATGATGGACATCCATAGCGGCTGCATAGCCCTGGAGATGTTCTTCGCCGAGTAGATAACCGGAGCGCAACGGGGAGCCGTTTTTACGGTATTTTGCCAGGGCAGCGCCCTTGAAACCGTCCAGAGTCGTAAAGACCGGACTCCGCCAGACAAACACATCCATCCGGTCCGGGGCGCCTGCCATAACCGGATGCGCCGGGTACGTCTCAACCTCTAAAATAGAACCACCGGTGAAGAAATCTTTACGATCCAGACCGGCAACCACATTTTTGACCGGCAAGTGCAGCGCCTCTATAGCAAAGTCGCTGCTCTGGTTCATGCATACCAGCGTGCCGCCATCACGAACGAAGGCGTCGAGGTTTCGTATGCCGGTGTTTCCGAGCCCACCTTCGTAGCGTGGCGGGACCGAGCCTTTTGTGTAGCCGTCCTTAATCACCTGCGGTCGGTCGGAAGCCAGTATGATGACATCGAACCGGTCACGCAGACCGCCGGCGTGAAAGTCTGCATTGCGGATATTGGTGAATGTAAAGTCGTATTGCTCCAAAGCCCACTGCGTCCATCCGGCATCCATGCTGGCGCGCCACGGCTGATACAAGCCGATCCGCGACCGTACCTGCGGTCCGCCTGCACGGCCTGTGCGTTCGGCCCGTAGCGCCAGTTCATCAATCCATTGTGCCTGGGTAGATTGCGGAATGCCGCTGACGACATAGCGGCCACGCCCGTTGCTGGATGTATAATTCACCGTACCACCCGCGGCCCAGGCTCTGTTGAGTACTCGAAACACGTTGTTCTCCGCCGGGTTGACCGCAAGCCGCGACCCGGACCCGGTCATCCGGCCGGCTGGTGGTATAATACCGGCTGCATTGGCATGCGTATCGAACCCTACGCCGGGAACGCTGTCGAATGTGCTTGCATCTGCATCTCCCGCCGTCTGCCAATCCGCCGCCGTCCCTTCTGCCGGCTGCATGGTCTCACGTATCGCCTGTGTCAGCGGCGACGAAGCCGCTGTGACGTTGATACCAAATTGGAACGGCAGCGTCCATCCTGCCGCATCATAAGGTTGCTCGGGCGGTCCATCTGGAAATTCGCGCAGATCCGGGTACGTCTGTACACCCAGCACCTGCCGCGGCAGTTCGCCGTATTCCTGATTCATCGGAATCACCCAGGTGCCCCGGGGATATTGAATCCCCTCGAAGGTGATATTTTTTGAGAGCTGCATAACCTTTACGCCGTTGAAAGCCAGCCGTCGGAGCAGTTCCACCGCTGCTACGGGGTCACGCTGATCCTGCGGGATGAAATAGGCATACGGCGGTTCCTGTTCATATTTTTGTATCGTGTTGCGTCCGGCCTGATACCGGTTATACAGGATCATTTCCCGGTACTTGGCGGCGTAGTCGAGCGTCGCCAAGGACGCTGTGTGCATATACTCTACCGCATCGCGCAGGCGCCACCAACCGCCCTGCCAGGGACTCGGATACAACGATTCTACCCGTAGATCGCGACGGCTGCGGGGAAAATCGTTGACCGTGTAAAAACGGGGTGTCGCGTAGCGATACAGCGCCGTCTCGGTCCAGAAGGCGGCGATATTCTGAAAGACCGGCAGGTAATCCACATAGCCGGGATACCAGGCATCGAACCCCGTTCCCATATGAACCGCCCCCGGCTGGCCTTTCGATTCGAGCATCTGGGCGATCGCCATACCAATCATATTCAGTTCCCGCGAGAGTAGCGGCGGCGCCTGTGAGGCGATCGGTTCGGCAAAAGGCGGCAACCAGATCCGCGTGGGAAACGGCGACGACTGGTGGTGAATATAAATAATGTTCGGCTCCCAATGGCGCCAGGTACGACCGATGACTCGGGACTCGATCATATTGAGCGAATAGGCGTCGCGGTTATTGTCATGTCCGATGTATTTCTGGTACAGCATGGGCAACGACGAGATCTCGTAGGGCGTTCCGACATTGGACCGGTACCAGTTCGCTACGATGTTCTGTCCGTCCGGATTGATCGATGGCCACAGAAGAATGATGACATTATCCAGAATGGACTGGATAATGGGATCGTCGGCGCCGTTGACCAGGTCGTACGCCAATTGCATGGTGTGCTGTGCCCCGGCCACTTCGGAGGCATGCAGCCCGCCGTCGATATGGACGATCACCTTGCCGTCCCGGGCCAATTGCCGTGCTTCCGCATCCGTTAAGTCGGCGGGATGCGCCAGACGTTGACCGATGGTACGATACCGTTCTACCTCAACGAGATTCTGAGGGGAAGAAATCAAGGCGAAGTACCAATCGCGGCCTTCGGACGTACTACCGATATGTACCATGGTTATCCGGTCACTGGCCGCGTCAAGCTGTTGGAAATAATTGAGGGATTCATCATAGGTGGCCAGTTTGAAATCATCCCCGACCTGGAAGCCGAGTACGCTCTCCGGGGAGGGGATCGTTTGGGATTCAGCAAAGGGCACCGCCACCAGGAATATGGATAACCAGAGCCCGAAGACCGATATTTTACACAGAAACTTTGCGTATTGCATGGTTACTCCTATTCTCTATTTTCTATCAACTGTTGCAGGGCATCGGGTTCGACAATAGACGAGATGAAGGACTGCCAGTTCGAGTGGCGGTCCTCCTCCATTGCGGCCTGATAGGGGTTGGTTCCGATGTAGAGGGCGCCGCCTTTGCCGTGGGGTTTCAGGATGATGGCTGCAGAACCGTCTCCCCAACGGCCCAGTACCTGGATGTCATCATCGAACGCTGTTACACTCGTCCGATGCCAGGTCGTGCTCAAGTCCGCCCCTTCCGGTACCTCCGGCCAGCCGGCTGTCAATAAAATCCGGTCGGGATGTGGTAATCCCTTTTCCTGCTGCATGCCGAATAAACGACGACGCATGTCGCTCCGACAAAGCTGTTCATCCAGCGTGAAATCATCTGCAGAAGCGACAACAAAACCGCCCCGTTTCATAAATCCGAGCAGCCGATCCGCTACCCTGGTCCGCGTCGATGGGCAGGGTGTTGTGAAGACCATCTTACATCGTTGAAATCTCTCTCCACCAGCAAGGTGCGCATCCGAAACATAACCCAGTGTCAAACCGCCATACATGCGTAATACCTGATTGGTGGCGAACACATCCAGCCACGGAAGCTGGTTGGTATATGAATCATAAGATAACAGGCATCGGTGCGGAAAGATCTTCTCCTGGGTCCGTTTCCGGGTGGTTAAAGACCGGCTGAGCTCTGTAACCGTCTGCCAGAGTTCGGGATGCTTTTCCGAAAGCGGCTCTCCACGCACGGGTTGGCCGTTATGCCAGGCCGTATCGTTCCATCCATGCCAGCCGATTGCGGAAACGCCCATGGCGCAGGCCTGCTCTGTCCATGTTCTCAGTTCGTGCGATGTGGCCTCATAGCGTCCTGGGGGGACATGGGCGCCGACCGTCATCCAGATGTCACGATCCGTCATGGTAACGGCCATATTGGCCACCCAACGCGTTAGATATTGTATTCTATCCCTGTCGTGTTCAGCGCTTACGCCTGGATCGATAATCACAAAATCGAGGGCGCGGACCGTTTCCTGGTATTGAACAAGCGTCTTACCGGGGCATAACGCATCCAGATGAAAGCTGAGAGCGAGTTTAAGACGCGATTTTGCCTTTTTAGTGGCCCTGGCCAGCTCCGTTATATAGTCTGCATATTGTGTCAATTGCCATGATTTTACCTGATATTGATAGCCGTCTTCAGTCAGGTCATCCGCTTCGAGACGGCCTTCCAACCCCGCAGTGGCGGATTTCCATCGATCTATGCTGAATTGAATACCGCCGGTCGGCCGATCTTCCAGAAGTAATCCAAACACGCCGGGATGGTTGCCAATCGTCTGTGCTACATGGCGCATATAGTCGAAGCGCCATCGCTGTGCATCCGGTAGAAGATAGAGTTCCCGCGGATTTCCAACATGCAGAATACAATGCATTTGGTGATCCACCACCGCATCGAGAAAATTCGTCAGATCCTGCTTCTGATCCTCAGAGGCCAGCACACTTTTTAAATCCAGTCCCTTCGCAAGGATCACATAGCTGAATCCCTGTGCCCTGAGTTCAGATAAATCGGATTGCCAGCGCTCAGAATCGTGGAAGAAATGATAATATGTAAACGTCTGATAGTGTGATTTGTTGAACATGAATGGTCCTATTGGAGAATCTGCGTAGCTACGAAGCTACAAATCAAAATCGTCGTTCATTGTTTCGCGATTCGTAGCTTCGTAGCTACACAGATTCACCGTTTCAATGCCTCACCCTCTCAATGGCTTCTTCATAATGAAAATCCGGGCTCTGCACCGGTGTATGGCACGTTACGCAAAGGCCTTCCGAGACTTTTTTAACAGTGCCGGCGGTGTTCTGCGGTTTCTGTAGATGGGTGACGGCCACCCGATGACATACTTCGCACTGGACACTCGTCAAATGGTCCGTTGCTTGAACATTTCGGTAACCACCAGGTTGTCCATATCCGGTGGTGTGACAGCCCAGGCACTCCGGATGATCCTGCTTGTTGTCGTCAATCAAGCTTTGAAACGCACGGGCATGGGGTGTTTCGCGCCACTGGCTGGTTGCTTTTTCATGACACGGGATGCATGTATCGGCCCCCTGAAACGGTCCGTCAAGCGTCAACAAGCCTGTTTGTTCGACCGGCTGACGCAAGGCGGCATAATACGCTTCAATGACCCCCTTTACAATCGGTTCATCCGCGATCTCATCCGTCAAGGGGATAAGACGATTTTCAAACTGATCGATATGGCCCTTATTCAGGGTCAGAGTCAGGTGACCTACGTACGCGCCGTTACGGCCGGTATGCACGATAAGGGTTTGCCCTTCTCGTACCGGCGCTTTGTGTACCGTCTGGTCATGACTCCCGATGATCAGGTCTATATCGGAAAACTTACGAGCAATTTCTATCGACGCGTCCATGTCGGCATGATGCAGCAGCACGATCAGATCAGACTGTTTCCGAACGCCGGCCAGGACCTGTTGAAGCGCACGCGCCTGATCGGCGATGTTTATTTCAGACCTGCGCCTCGGTGATATAAAACGGAAACTTTGCGGCGTTGCCAGTCCGATGACCCCGATACGTAACGCGCCTTTTGGAACGATTATGAACGGCGGAACCGTCAGATCCCCTTCCGGCAGCGCAGGGCGTACATTGGCCGATGTAACCGGCAGTACGTGCTTTCTAATCTCGCCACCCAGAAATTGAGCGCCATCGACGAAGTCATTGTCACCGATGCCTACCGCATCATACGAGAGCCGGCTCACTGCCGTCATGAGGGTTTCATATCGACGGACATCCGAACGCCAGCCCAACAGATCACCGGCATCCACCGTCAGCACCCGATCGTTTGACTCGCGTATCTGCTTAAATATCGTCGCCCGCCTCGGCAAACCGCCGAAGGGATTCCCCGGTCAGTCGCACGATTCAAGCTGCCCATTGGTATTGCCCGTATACAACACGGTCAGGGTTGTTCTGGCCTCAACCGACGAAACGATACCAAGGAGGAACACCGTTATTATAGATAGAAGATGCATGATGATTGTTGAATTATGAAATTAAATAGGTACTGAACTGTTACGTTGAATTATGATTTAAAAACCCAATGATTTAATCCTATTGATTGCCTGATTGATTTTAGTCTTTTGGTTCAACAATCATAATTCAACAATCATAATTCAACAATCACCATTTTTAAAACGCCTGTCCCAGCCCAAAGTAAAAAAAGATGCGATCATACAACGTCGTCAACTGATTATCGAGGTCACCCTTGTTATGAAAACCGATATCACCACGAATCAATCCGATGGGCGAAGTCACCCGAAGGCCACCGCCGAGGCCCACCTGAATGTCGTCCAGATCAAAGGAACCGACCGTCTTGCCGACACCGCCCCAATCGATAAAACCAGCCAGCACTACCCCCGACAGGGAAATACGAATCTCATTCTGTGAGCTGACGGCAATGGCCCCGCCTTCCGGCTGTCCTATTTGATCGATACTGAATCCGCGCACGGAACGGTCTCCTCCTGCATATAATATTTTATCCAGAGGAATAAACCCGTGACCCAGCGCACGAACGTAGCTGATGGAGAACGAGGTAGCAAAATCCGGAAAATTCTGTATCGGTATATATTTCCTTATTAAGGCACTCAGCGTCAACGTAGAGTTCTTATTCTGGGACGAACTGCCCAGTAATGGACTGGCGATATTTACCTGGATCTGTCCTAAGAATCCGGTACTGGGACTCAGGATGTCATCCCGTGTATCGTAAAGAATGACCTGGGTCAGACTGCCCTCACGTCGTGACCGCAGGCTGTCGGCTACCGAATCGCTCTGTAGGATATGAGTCAGGGAATCTGATAAGGATAATATCTTCACCTGCTTGAGCGTATAGATCGACTGGCCACGAAAGGCGCGGGAAATTTCACGGCTGGCACTGATGGCGATACCGATTTCCCGTTCAATATGACTGATGCGGTTCCGTCGGGTAAAGAATCCTCGAAGGGTACCGGTTGTACGCGTCTCAAACAGCCAGGGTTGTGAGACCCCGGCATCCACCTGCTGAAGTAATTCACTGATTTGTCCATTCGTCCCGATGGTAATGGCGCGCCCCAGCCAGTTCCGATAGGCGAGGCTGTAGCTGGCACGGAACCGTTCTACCGAAGCGAAGCCGCCACCAAAGCTGAATTCACCGCTGGGTAATTCGGTCACACTGACGAGCAGATCGCGGGTAGTGGACGACGAATCGTTGCGGATCGGCTCCATGCGGGCGCTACGAAACAGGCCGGTTTGAAAAAGACGCGTCTGACTGCGGGCCAGTTTGTTATTATCGTAGAGATCTCCCGGCTTGATTTCCAGTTCTCGGATTACCACGTACCGCTGGGTCTTTTGAAGCCCCCGAACCTGAATCTCTCCTACACGTATCGGCTCTCCTTCGACGATGAAAAAGTTCAACGTAATCGAATGGTCTATCGGATTACTCTCCGGTTTCATATCGATACGGACGTCAAGCAGTGCATTGCGGTTCGCAAGGGCCTGTATATTGCGCTTATCCGCAGCGGCCAGCAGCCGAAAATAGGACTGTCCCTCCCGCGTCAACAGATTACGCCGGATTTCCGCTGCCTCCAGATGGTTAAAACCGATCAGATTCACCTTTTTAACCGTGTACCTCGGCCCCTCATCAATGACGATGCGCAGGAGAACATGATCGACGCCGTTAGGATTCTGGAACTGTCGTGCACGTACATCAAGAAAACCACTGTTCCTGTACACATTTTCAATCGCTTCCAGGTCACCGATCAAATCAGAAAAATTCAACCGATTTTTACGAATCAGCCCACCGGATTTGTTAATCATTAAACTGCGGATGCGTTCGCTGTCGATTGCAGTATTTCCTTCAATAATAATCTGGTCTACAATAGGATTCCGCTGGGCAGAGACAGGACCGGCCGAAAAAAGAACCAGTATGAGTCCCAGACTGATCCACCATATGAACAGGTGTATATAGACCGGATTACACATGGGCCAGCCGACATGAACTTTCATTTGCCCACGTGCCCATTTGTACTTTCCTGAACAGTCATTCAATTTGCTGCAAAGCACATCACGCCTCAACGGAACCGGAATTTCACTTTGAGATCTATGCCGTTTTGCGGACGCGTGCTGATCTGGTCCGTGAACGTTTCGATGAATAAAAAGTTGGTGAGCTGGTATCCAACACGCAGATTGTATTCCGATGAGTTCAACAGACGGGTGAAGGTCACCTGAGCACGCCGGTTGATTCGCTTGCTGAGGGTGACCTGGATGGGGGATCTGGTTTCATTCCCCTTCTGGTCGAACAGGTCGCCTTCGATGCGCACTTCATCGAGATGCAACAGTTTTTCCGCGCCGGTCCCCCCGGCCATGAGAAGCGCCCGATTGCCCAGCCCCGAGACGGCATCGGCCGCCCCGGTCGTTGTGATTCCCGGCAGTCCGAAGGTGAGAAGAGAAATCACCTCTGGACCGACCAGCGTGGCCGCCGGGGTACTCGATGCGCCGGTCTCGATCGGTATCGCCGTCATTTGCGCTGTCGCCTGGGAAAGGGGACCCGACATGGTCAGATCCACATCGTATTCCAGGTTGTATATATCTCGAACCCTTGTCGCACTGGCCTGTATCGTGATATCAGGATCAAGCTGTTCGAGGGGATAATCCAGCAGCGCATCAAAACTTTCCAACGGGGTACGCCGGTTAAATTCGAGACGGCCTACATCCAGACTGAATGTGGTGTCCAGAAATTCGATCTTACCGTTTTCCTTCGCTGTGGCATTACCGGTAACCAGTGGATTCTGGACGGTATTGGAGAAGGCCACGCCACCTTCCATCTCAACATCAGCCAGGTCATTTTCAATCACCAGATCCGGAATATCGATTTCCACATCAAGCCGTATGCGCTCCTGAAACGGGTCGGGTTCTGCCGGGGGGCGGATAATCGTGTTGTCAAACAGGAAGGTGCCCAGATTCAACGGGTGCATGACCGTTCCCGTGACGACGATAGGGGTGTCTCCGTTGGAAATCAGCGACTGTTCTCTGTCACCCACCCAGGACAGGGTGCCGTTGACGGTAAGTTTTGAGGAGCCGATCAGTTCAAATTCCGCCAGGCTCATCGTCGCATGCGTTTCCGTTTCGGAGAACGAGAGGTTATCCAGAAGAATCCGGCTGTTCAGATGGATCTTTCCTTTGCCGGCTTTTACCTCAACCGGCAGCAATGTGAACTGGCTCCCTTCTACCTGAATACGTAGTTCCGCCGCTTCGAAGAGCGGATAAATATCACGAATCTTAACCCGGCTATCCCGAATGACTATATCCCCTATAGACCGTGGGGCCATGGGCGAGCCTCCGACGGACATCAGAATATCCGCTTTGCCCTCTATGCGTTCCAGTTCATAGATTACGCCACTTAAAAAAGCCAGATCGACCTCTTTTCCTTCCACAGTTAAGGCGAGATCACCCAGCGGTAAAGCATTATCGGCTGCATTTTCCGGATCGAACGGGATGGACCCATAGGCCACCAGCGTATTTTCACCCGTCCAGATCTGCAACGCGTGAATCACAATATCCCGGTATTCATACACAACACGTCCTGTAATACTATCGATGACCGCATCATTATACAAAACCTGATTCAGGACGAAGCGCGTATCTACTGCCCGGTCTTCCGGCGGACCGAAGATATGGATCCGACTGTTCATCATACCGCTTAACGGCAGATCCACATTGGCCAGCGCCAGGACGGCTTCCATGGTTATATCTTTGCCCAGGATGTTGAAATCGGACTCCAGGTTGTGTGCCTCATCGGCGCGGTATACGAGGCGACCATGCGCCGTGAATCGTCCTCGTTCATCATCCGGCTGATCAATCCTTCGGATGACCATCTCCAGAGAATCCGTTTCAATATATCCGGCATTAAAGGCCAGACGAATCGGCCTGGTGCTGAGCAGCTCATTTTGTAACCCGAATAACTTGAGGGAATCCAGCACAACGGTCCCTGTCAGGTCCTCCGCGTTCGTGGTTGATCCGGTCAGATTGACCTGCCCCCGGATCAGACCGTCCAGATCGGCAGGCATAACCTCGATAAATTCACGCAACGGCGCTACCGCCAGATTGTCCATGACAAGTGATGCGGTATATCGGGTATCTATGGGCGTCGAGTCCCCATCGGCCACCACCCATCTGAGGTCATACGGATAGGATAACGACCCAGTCGATGAGCCTAAGGGCGTGTTAACGGACAGGGCGGGAATCTGAAGCAGCCGGTTTTCGTATAATACGGAAGCGGAAATCGTCCCGAGTTCATTGGTCTTATTGCCGATCAGATACTGTACATCCGAGGTGGAAAAAAGACCGTTGAACAGCGGATCGCTTGGAGAGCCGGTCAGTGAGAAGAGGCCGTCGATAGATCCACCCAGCGTTCCGTTGGACACGAGAAACGGAGATAAAAAATCAAGCTGAACGCCTTCCAGCATCGCTTCGATATCGACCAGGCCATCCGGCGCAAGACTCGCAATGCCGTTGAGGAGCATATGGCCGAAATCCCCTTCTAATTCAATATGATTGATCGTGATGAGCTGGTGATCCAGCCTTATAGTAGAAGGCGCGGCAAAGTGCAGATCCCGGCCATCCACGGTCATAATCAGAGAATCCAACGCCACTTGTATGGTAGACCGATCAGGAAAGGCGGCAAAACCCATGGCCTGCATTCGACCACTGAACCGGCCGGCGCTCCCTTCGATCGGTCTCTTGGACAAAATAGTCAGCAATGGAGACAACGAGGCCCGGTTTACATTTATCCGTAGATCATAAGGATAGCTTTCCGTCAGGCTGACCAGCCCATCGGCCACCACGGAAAAATCAGGCGTGACGACCGTGAAACTGAGGTCTTCTTCCTGCACCGTCATCGCTATGCTGGTCGTCCCTAAATTTTCGTCGCGTATCGTGAGATCCTGAAGCAGCCCATTCCCTTTGAAGATCGGCCTTCGAATCGTTCCGGATAAGTTGCCTTCTACTCTGGCAATGGCATCAAGACCTAATCCGGAATCACCGGTCATATAGTCTTTCAGACGTAAGTTCTGCGTCTTCAGGGTCCCTGTGAGCGCCTGATCCCCGGTTAAATGCGCCTCTGCCGTAAAGACCAGTTTGGTGCTGTCGAGCCTGACATCAAGCCGGACTCTTTGATTTTCATCCAACAGACCACTAATTTCAAGATGGCCTAACGGAATATCCGCATAAGACAAATTTCGGATCTCACCGCTTACTTCTACCGCGGGTTGTTGCAAAGGGCCTTGCAGCCTGGCCGTCAGTTCGGCAACACCATGGGCCAAAGAGTCACCCAGCGTAGCCAGAAAGGCGCTGACTTCCGGGATAACAATAAACGCGGTCAGGTCGGCTGTTCCGCTGGTATGCACCGTCCTTTCCGCCTCCAGACTGGCCGTTGCACTGCGCGCAGCAAGATGAACCCGCCCATCCAGATACCGGGCCTGTGCGTCAAAATTATCTACAGGACGACCATCCACCAGGACGAGTGGGGAAGAGGCATGGAACGTGCCATGATGCGGCGGTCTATCAAATCCCTTCCCTTCTATATCCAGGGCCATACGCAGTTCGCCCGTCAGGTATCTGATATCACCCATAAGTGTTGCAGGCAACGCCTCAAGGGTGAGCGTAGAGGAATCTATCTGCAAACGATAATCGGACACCGGCCTTGTCATGTCCAACAAACCTTTACCGCCGATCCAGCCGGCCTCGTGCTTGCCCCTGAACCGGTCGATAGTAAGCACTTTCTGGTGATAGGTAAGATCGATCGAAGCCAATTTAAACACGCCGATATCCGTCTCCATTTTTGGCGCCTCCAATCGGGCATTTACAAGTGGATCGCCCAGCATGCCGTGTAACGATCCACTCAGATGGAATAAACCATCCAGCGGGGCATCCGTCCCTAAAAGCCGGGTAATAGAGCCAATCCGACCCGTTGCCCGGATATCGAGCGCGGCCGTTTTCTGCTTCATAGAAGGCATCGTGCCGGTGACATGGAACTTTAACGGCGGTGAAGCAGTGGCTTCCAGCGTCAGGTCGTGAATCGTGAGGGAATCCTGATCCAGATGGATATTGGCATACAGGGTTGAAATGTCATCCTTAAAACTACCCAGCACAACAGACGCCCTGTGGGTACCGATCAGGGCTTTGATCCGAAACGGCTTCTGTATTGAGGCGCGTACAAAGATATTACTCGCCCGCAGCGTGGTAGAATCCCGCGGGTTAAAATATAACAGACGCCCTCTGGCAATCTGAACGTCGGGCATGGAGATCGGCATGTTCCGCGTAACGTAGGATGCGGCAGATGGGGTGGGGCGGGGTTCTACCGGGGGGGGCTGATCGTTGCTCAGCAGAGCATCAATGGAATTTTTCCCCTTACCGTCCGCATTTTCAATGACGGTGAGACGAAGCCCGTCGATAGCTACTTTATATAAAGGCGCCTGCCGGAAGATCGTATCCCATAGACTGAATGAAATCCAGATTTCACTGGCGCCGACCACCTCATACCCGCCCAGGCGATCCGACAGTTTCAGAGACACATTGTGGAGAATCAGATGTTTCTGAACGCCCCCTTCCGCCCGCTCGATGGTCAGGCGCCCATCCAGCCTCTTATCGGCAGCCCATTCAATGCCCTGAGTGACCAGATTCAATCCGGACTCAGTGCCGAACAGCATCAATATACCCAGGCTCGCCGTTACAGCGATTAAACCCAGAAAGCTACCTATCCACAGGAGATACCGTACCATAATGCCTTCCTGCCATTGTACGCGCACGGCGCGCCGTGCGCCCTACAAACGCCCACCTGCTCTATTCTTACCCACTAACCCCATTATGGAAGACGCAAACCGGGGTCATAAAGTTGCGTCCACCCACCTGCCTACTTGCCCACCTGCCCAATTTGTTGATTTGTTGATGGATGCCGCTTCGCTCGCTGTGCTTTTTGGTGATTGAAATGCCTACTGCCTACCGCCTACCGCTTTCTATATCGCCCGTAAGTTCCAGAATATAGACAAAGATGTATCCGGTAGCAAGGGCTT
>CAJXCW010000143.1 GCA_913051705.1 uncultured bacterium | reverse complement strand
TGAAAGATCTCCAACGTCCCACGGGCATCATCGAATCGGTGGGACGTCACCGTGTTCCCCTGTTCGTTGACGATATAGGCGATATCTCCTTGAGGCCGGAAACAGATATGGCGCGGGCCGGTTTCGCCGTCGGGCGGCAGCAGTTCGGCAGGGTCATTAGGTGTAAGCTGACCGGATGCGCTATCGAAACGAAACTGGCTGGTCTTGTTGGTCGGACAGACGTGGGGAACGATGATATACCGGTCATCAACGGAGAGAATGCAATGGGCTTTTACACCAGTGTCGATATACTGGACGAGATCCAGGATTTCACCGGTATCACCCAGCCGATGGACCGTCACGCCGCCGCCACCGTAGTACGCGGTGAGCAGGAAGCGTCCGGAACGGTCTGTCGTTTGATGGGCTGGAACCTCGATGCCCGTATCTACCTTGTTGATCAGCGTCAGCTCACCCGAATCCGTATCGAGCGCCAGGCTGACCAGCGTCGTCGAAAGGACGTGCGCATCGTACATCACCTTCTTGGTGGGATGCAGGCACAGGGCGCCGGAAGGGCCATGGGCATTACTCGTTGTCCGCAGATGCAGAGCACCTGAATCGGCGTCCATATCGTAGAGTTTGATCTGTTCATCCCCGGTAAGCGAGACAAATACGACGGGGCGGCCATGGTTGATTGCGGTCATGGAATTCAACTCCTGATTTTGAGGATTAAATTAAAATCAATGGTCATCCGTTTTCCTTCTCATGGCTTTCAACCTGCTTTGCCTGGTTTTACTATCCAGACGCCTTGTTTTTGACGCCTTGCTCGGTCTGGTCGGTTTTCGCTTTTTTCGGGTAATGAGGACGCTTTTTATTAAATCTCTCAGTCGACTCAGAGCGTCCTCTCTGTTCTTTTCCTGGGTACGGAATTTCTGGGCCTTGATCACGATCACGCCGTCTTTTGAGATACGGCGGTCCTTCCACATCAACAGCTTTTCTTTAACCGGTTCAGGCAGCGAAGAAGCCATAATATCAAAACGCAGGTGGGCTGCCGTGGAGACTTTATTCACATTCTGCCCCCCCGCGCCTTGAGATCTAACGGCCTGGACATCGATTTCGTTATCCGGGATCGTAATCTGATTTGAAATTTCTAACATATTGATTATCGCCCGCAGGAGCGGGCTCCTACCTTACTGTGTACTTGGAAATTATCCCGTAATCAGGGCAGACACGCAGGTCTGCCCCTACTTGGCACTTTCTTTTCCCTCTTTCCTATATTTTAAATCTCCACCTTCCTCCCCGTCTCCGCGCTTTCTATGGCCGCATGAACCATCGCCAGGCTTTTGATATTGTCCGTGCAGACGGTCTGAGGTACGTCGCCATCGCCTTTAATATGATCGATGAAATCGCGGATGAGCCCTCTATGGCCGGTAAATTCAATATCTTCGGGCGGAGAGATAGCTATAGCGACGCCAGGGGAGATAAATCCTTCTGAGTTATCGACGGCAACGGCCTTCACATCGGCGGCGCCATCCCATAAAGCCGATCCGCCATGGCCGATCACGCGCCAGTCGCATTCCCAGGTGGTGTTCAACCCTTCAGCGCACCAACTGCCCCGATAGGTGTAGATAACCCCGTCGGTCATCTCAAAAATGCAGTTCGCGGAGGCCCCGTGATCATACCAGGAGCCCTTTGGATTCCACTCATGGCAATAGACGGAAACCGGATCTTTCCCTGAAACAAAACGGGCCTGGTCAAAACTATGGATGGCCATGTCCAGAAGGAGTACATGAGGCATGCTGTCGCGGAAATCCGGGGTGTCCTTACCCGTGCTGAAGTGCGCTCCGATGTAGAAATCCGTGTTGACCGTGGTGATGTCCCCGATGCCGCCACTCTGAACCAGGTCGCGGAAGGCGATGATGTCTTTATTATAACGCCGATTCTGGATCACGGCGTATGTCAGCCTGTTCTTCTTTGCGGTATCCATCATCTCCCGGGCGTGTGCCATGGTATCGGCCATGGGCTTTTCACCCAGAATATGGCATCCGTTGTTGAGCGCCGTCATGGTGGTCCCGTAATGCGCTTCCGGAATGGAGACATCAAACACAGCCTCCGCATGGGTTTCTTTTATAACGGCCTCGAGATCAGAACCGATCACGGCGTTTGTGAGACCATGCTCAGCTTTTCTTCTTTGAGCCGCGTCAGGAACAATATCAACCAGGCCGACCAATTCAATATCATCGAATGTTTTAGCCGCATTGAACCAGGTGTTGGACATGCCACCGCATCCGGAAAGGACAACACGTACTGTTTTACTCATTTTACACTCCACTTCAAAACTGACTGAAAATAATAATGTTTTTAATCACCATTCACCAATCGCAATTGCTGATCCCTACGGGCTCCAGCGAGCGCTGCGCGGTTCACCAATTGGTATATTTATATTATCTCACGCGCATTACGGTCCGGCAGGGACGGCAGGGGCGCATGGGGCAGCGTCTGATACCAGTAGGTCACGGAGGATATGTCATCCTGTAAGGGCAGATATCGCCCGCCACTACGCCAGCCGATGGCCTGCATGGTCACCCTCAAGGCTGATGTGAAGAAGACCGGATCCAGTATGTGAAAGCGATACATGGTCAAACGTGATCCCGGTCGATTCGGTTCGCCGGAGACGAGTTGATAGCCCAGATACGGGGCGGAGTAGTCTCCATCGGAAAAACACCAGGCCCCACCAAAATAGTCTTCCGTACCCGTACCGCAGATGGTGGGAAAATCCTCGTCCCCGTCTAAAAACATTTTGATTTCACCTTCTCCCCACCAACCGGCGTTGTTTTGCTGCCAGGCCATAAAAGTGCCGATATATTGCCCCTGCCCCTGTACGCCATCGATCATCACATAGTCCGTCCCGTAGGTAAGGGGGTTGGTGCGTCGCCAATGGGCATGGAAGTAGAGGGCATCATCGGGGACAGATTCCAGGGTGTAGTTGATGGTGTAGAAGAAGTGAGGCAGGTCTTCCGGTCCGTCATTCTCAATGGTGATTCTGGCATGTTTCCGGAAAGGCATCGGCAGGTAGCAGTTCATTCCGCCGGAAGAGTTGACGTTAACAGGTATGGCCAGAATTTTCTGACGTTCGTTCCATGAGCAGCACATGAAATCACCGATGGGGGACTCTACCGATGGGGTCTCTTGTCCATCCCAGTAGATACGAATGATCACATTGCGGTAAAACTGCTTGGCGAGCGTAATCCAGATATGGCGGATAATGCCCGGTCCTTCGTTATCCATAATAGTGACGGTTTCACCCGACGCGATAGGTAGACAGGGGGAGACCTTCCAACCCTGGCCTAACTCACGGGCACATTGCGCGCCGTTGGGAAACAGGGTGGTCTCCGATGTTGCCATCCCCCCTTTTCCTTTTTCACCCCGGTAATTCTCCGCGCTGAGCGAGCGGGATTCCGCCTCCCGTTTCTGGTAGATGTTACTCAAATCGATATTCATTTTCCCTCATCTTTTATTGTGTGTTGCCTACCGATACCTGACGTCTGCATCACCTGAACTCTTTCACCCAATTCTCCACCACCGTAATCATTGGCATGGTATCTTCCACCAGATAGCCCACATAGTCACTCTGTGGCGCCCGGAATACAAAGTGAACGCCTTCCGCATCCTCTATTTGACGGGGCGTTTCGTGGTCCAGGTCACGAATCCAGAGATGTCCACCCTGGGTATAGGCGACCATCGTTGCATCCGGCGAAATAGTCGGGATTTCGTAGGCGGCCACTCGAAATCCAACTTCGATTTTGGCCGGCCCTACCTTTACTCCCGCAACCAGGGCAAAGCCTGCGTATCCAGCACCATCCTCATATTGCCGATCCACACGCTCCAGAACCAATCCGAACTGCTCCCTGCGGGAAGAAAATGCTTATCAATAGAATATTTTCGTGTCCCATCGATATCGCCGACCAGATGCCTTTTAACTTCGGAGAACGGAATCCAGGCAAAAGGGCCCCGTTCGAAGTAAGCCCGATCCATGTTTTCCGGTTGATAATTCGCCACCTGCTGGACAGGCACAAATGGAATCTCTACAAAGAAGAGGGCGAAACCGTTGGTATCAATCACAGGTGTCTGGGATTCTATCTGCTTGAGCAGGGCCACCGCAAGAAAAAATCCGCGGGTTTCCTCTGCTGTTTCCCGAGCCGCCGTCTCAGCGGGGCTTTCGCCATTCTTGGGGCCGCCGCCAAACCCGCCCCATCCTCTGTCTTTCGACCCCGGCGTCGCGTGATCTGCAAGGAGCAGATACACTTCGGTCCCGGCTTTAAAGTATAAAAGGATACCGGCCGGACGCTCTGCATGAGCGGCAGGGCACAGGATGAGAAGGAACGTCAGAGCAAGAAAAACGGATTTTATCATGAATGCTCCGGGAATGGAAGGCCGGTTGGGCTGCATGCCCATTTAAAGATAATACAATGGAGAAGTCACATCAAGATGCATTCGGTTCTCTAAAACCACGAAATCAGACGACTGAAGAGGGAGGGGCTAGGTTGTCCTCTTCCATTATCTTTTCGGATGTAGATGGTCGTGGACAGGTCCTGCAGTTTGTCCTGTCGCCAGAAACGCTGTCCGAACCGGTTCGGCTGGAGTGTATGGCTGATCAGGTAAGGCCGCCAGACCTGATTAACCCGGGGGTGCCACAGGAAAATACCGCCTACATCGTCCACCAGAATATGTTCCGCTTCCTTGTACATGCTGATCCGTTCTTCACGGCTGCCGGTGAAGGCGTTGGCACGCAGGACGAGCGCCTCGAACGTCTCGTTTTTCCAGGCATGACGGCCGTTGGACAGCCACAGGCCGAGCAAGTTGCTCGGGTCCAGGTAGTCGTATTCGTAAGGAACCATCGCCAGGGTAATCCGATGGCTGTTCAACGCATCCATGAACACCTTGGTTTCGATGTTACGCAGTCCGAGTTGGATGTTCAAAACGCTCTTGATCATGGCCTGTAACGCCTCGCCGGCCGTCCTGTTTACCGTGCCCTCATTGCGCAGCCAGAGCTCCGTCGTCGGAAATCCTTTGCCATCCGGATACCCTGCCTCCGCCAGGTATTTGCGGGCAAGATCGGGGTCATACTTCTGCAACGGCGCCAGTTCGACCTCCGCTTCGGCGGGGAAGCCGGGTGGCAGCATGGCATAGGCCGGTACACCGAAATGCTTGAGGGCGGAGCGGCACAGGGCTCCGCGGTCTATGGCATGGGCGAAGGCTTTGCGGATGCGGACGTCCTTGAAAATACTGTTGTACGTGTCCATCGTAAGATAATACGTGGAAAATTCGGTATACTGGTTCAACTGGTCCTTCATATCCGGATCGCTGACGATGCGGTCCACCTCCGCCTGGCTGGACAGACCGGTAAAGTCGATCTCGTTCGATTCATACGCCGGCAGCACCGGCGGCTGGGCGGCGACCACATACAGGTTGTAGATCAGTCGCTCCAGAAACGGGCGGGCCGGCCCCTTGTAGGTCCGGTTGAGCGAGAGGACCATTCGATCCGACTTCTTCCATTCCGTCAGGGTGAAGGGGCCGCTTGAGACGAATGTCTCCGGCCGCGTGGACCAGGCATCCCCGTATTTTTCGATGGCGCGGCGCGGCGATACCCAGGAATAAAAAATCAGATAAGGAAAATAAGGCACCGGCTCTTCGGTGGTAAACCGGAGGGTCAGGTCATCGATCGCCTCTACGCCGATCGCTGCCGGTGGCTTCTTCCGCGCGACCACATCCGCCCAATTTTTGAGCGGCCTGTAGTACCACTCCAGATCATACGCATTTTCGGGATCAGCGCCGCGGCGGAAGGTGTACACATAATCATGTGCTGTCAACGGCGCACCATCACTGAACACCTGGTCCGGCCGAAGATGAAATGTCCACACCAACCCGTCCTCCGAGACCTCCCACGACGTCGCGGCCGCAGGCACAAGATCAAAATGGTGGTTCACCCGCATAAGCGGTTCGGCGATTAGATGCATGGCCTGTGAACTCTTATAGACCGTTCGGAACCATTCCATGTAGGTATTGTCCACGATGAAATACACCATTTCCTGCTCCTCAGGCGGCGCGGCGTCCGGCGGCAAGGTTACGCCGAGACTGTTGACATAGGGACCGGTTTTTTCATTCTGGAAGGGGAGGGCATGCCTCATCGTGGTGAGGAGAAGCGCAAAGCCGATGGGGATGAAAATAGCCGATATTATCTTTCTACTCATTATTATCCTCAAAGGGGCGGCTGTAAAGGTAACGCCAGTAGGCGGGCTCCCGGTTCGACGCACCGTGGCGCGGGGCTTCAGTGTGAATGAGGCGGTCCAACAGGTCCCGAATCATCCGGTCTCGCGTCTTCTGATGTTCCGGATCATCATACAGATTATAACATTCGTCAGGATCGGTCGCAAGGTCGTACAGTTCGCCATAGGGTTGCGCAGGATAGTAAACCAGCTTGTATCGGCTACCTCTCAGCATTTTTACCGCACCGCTCTCAGCAAAGATATAATCACGGTGAGGCGATTTTTCGCCTGTAAGCGCGGCCTGCAAGATACGGCCCTGGACCTCAGGCGCCACCTCAAGGCCTGCGCCACCCAGGAGGGTCGGACAAAGATCGATGCGTTCCACCGGATCCTCCACGGTCTTGCCTTTCATACTGTCCGGCGTACGGATGATCATGGGTACCTTGAGCCCTACATCGTAGAGCATGGGATATTCGTCGATGCTCTTGGTCAACATGCCAAAATGGCCCAGGAACTCCCCGTGGTCGGAACAGAAGGCGATCACCGTATGGTCCATCATACTACGTGCTTCCAGCGCCGCGATGATTTTGCCTACCTGATCATCTACCAGGGTCACCGCACCGTAATAGTACGCCATGGCCTGCCGCAGACGCGGTTCATCCAGATGTTCGTAATTTATCTGGCGGCCAGCCCGTTTGAACGCGGCGTGCATCGGTGGCTTGTTCGCCAGGTCGCGTCTGAACGTCTTCGGCACCGGCATCTCATCCGGATGATACATCGAAGCATAGGGCTCGGGACAGTCGAACGGCGTATGGGGATTGGGGAGTCCTACGAACATGAAGAAAGGGGACTCAGCGGGCTGGTTATGAATAAAATCCACGGCCCTGTCGCCCACCCATGTGTCGATGAAGGCTTCCGCCGGGATCGGATTCACATTGGCCTGGAAGTTGTCCCAGTAGGCCTCTGTATCGTGGATGGCATACGCTTTTACCGCATCCTCCCAGTGGCCATGTGCTTTCAGCCAGCGCTTGTAGTCCTCATGCAGACAATCCGGTGAGGTGGCGTCCGAGTTCTGGCCGCCGCTCAGCATGGTATCGGTGAATGAAGCTTTTTCCTTTCGGTCGAAGAGATGCAGTTTGCCCACCCCGATACTCCGGTATCCGGCGGCCTGGAAGTACTCTCCGAGCGTCACTTCGTTGTCGGCCATTCCCGTATGGTTGGAGATGGCGCCGTTCACATGGGGATAGCGGCCCGTCATCAGGGCGGCCCGGCTGGGCGCGCACTGCGGATGCTGGGCAAACGTCTGAGCAAAGCGGACGCCGGACGCGGCCAGCGCATCGATATGGGGCGTCCGGATGATCGGATTTCCATAGCAACCGACACAGTCGGCCCGCAGTTGATCTGATAATATGACGACGATGTTGGGGTGAGGGAAGTGGGGCATAGTTCCGAGTTAAAAGAAAGTGAAGAGTACAGCGTAAAAGATAGTCCTGAGTTCTGAGTTCCGGTTGTTATAGATGTCGTATTCTTTCAGGGGGATCTTTGAGATAGCTGAGAGAGACCAGAAACCGGTCCATCTCATAGACGGCATGGACAAAAGGGGCATTATCATTCAACCGGTAGTCAGCGAAACCGTGCGTAGCGCCCTTATAGCCGATCAATTCACAACGATTGCCCTGGGCCTTCATCTTCTCCCAGAACAGTTTGGCTGTCATGTAGGGGACGACATCATCGGCGGTGCCGTGAAAGATAAGGGTCGGCCCCACATCAGCAGAGACGTGATGATAGGGCGATATCGATTCAGGCGGCGCGCCTGATAATAATTCAAGATCCATACCCAGAACCTTAATAAGATGATCAGACCAATCTGATATTTTAAGCCCACCCTCAATTGAAGCCAGGACCAGAGCAGGGTTAAACAACACCAGCGCGTTCGGGCGAAAATCGACCGACAGATCGTCGCCGGGGTCATTATGATCGTTCAGGGTGGCTGTGGCAGCAGCCAGATGTCCTCCGGCGGAGCTGCCGCCGCCCACGATACGATTCGGATCAATGCCCCATCTCTCTGCATGCGTCCGTATCCAGCGCATAGCCGACTTAGCATCCGCTACACTGAGGCTAATGGTAGATTGGTGTACCTCGTGCACCCGATAGGCCACCGTTATAGCAACCATCCCGCGAGCAGCCAGATACTCACAGTGTTTGTAGAACTGGCCGGGATGGCCGCGCAACCATCCGCCTCCATGGAAAAACACCATCGCCGGGTGCCGGTCATCGGCCTGATGCGCTTGTGGTATAAAAAGCCACATTTTCAATGTCACATCGCCTACCGTCTTGTAGATCTCTTCCCGGATGTCCGGCATGGACTCCGAGTAGGCAGGCGGCATGGTGACGGAACCTTCCATTCAGCATCTCCGAGCTATGGATCCCCGCTTAAAGCCTGCGGGGATGACACTTCTTGGCCCATTAGGTCATTAAATTGTCCAAACCTTAGTACATTATGAAGGATATTATAAAAGCCGGCGATTCCACCGTCAACCACAACGACGGGGAATATGCGTGTATTGCCTGATTTACAGACGACACCTGACCTATTATACTTGATCTTATGATATCGTTCTTTTAGTTTGGCGAAGCGCAGCGAGAAAACTGCGATTCGCTATTTACTCATTTATTCATTTGTTCATTTTTCAATAAAAGAAAGTCATCTCTCCATGAAATTATCCATTCTTGACCAGTCTCCTATTCGCGAAGGTGGTACACCGCATCAGGCGTTTCAGGAAACACTTACGTTGGCCCGCAAGGCCGAAGCCATGAATTACCACCGCTTCTGGGTGTCGGAACATCACAACGCGCACTGCCTGGCCGGCAGCGCGCCTGAAGTCTTACTTGCAGCTATCGGCGCGGCCACGGAACAGATTCGTATCGGCTCGGGTGGGATCATGCTGCCTTATTACAGCGCGTTCAAAGTCGCCGAGGCTTTCTCCGTGCTCACGAATTTATATCCGGACCGTGTCGATCTGGGGGTCGGGCGGGCGCCCGGCGGGGATATGAAAACGGCCCAGGTGCTGGCGACCGACGGTATACCCAAATTTGAGCGCTTTCCACAGCTGGTGGAGGAACTCGGGATCATGTTGCGGGATCGTGATTTTCAGCCCCGGATTACACCACCCCTTACTGCATCACCGCCTATCTGGATGCTTGGGTCCAGCCCCGAAAGCGCCCAACTGGCCGCTCGGTTGGGGTTGCCCTATAACTTCGCCCTGTTTATCAACAGCAAGATTGATCCACGTATTCTTGAATTCTATCGCAACCTCTTTGAGCCTTCAGAGCAGGCGACTACCCCGCAAACCTGCCTGACGATCAATGTCATCTGCGCCGATACGGCAGAGGAAGCTCGCCAATTGTCCTTGAGTCGGGATCTGTTGTTTGCAAGGTTCGCAACGGGCCAATCCAGCGCCACCGTACCCACCGTGGAAGAGGCGGCACAGTATCAATTCAGCCCCCAGGAACGGGCGTTTCTGGACGATAAGTTCCGCCACGCGGCCGTAGGCGATCCGGCTCAGGTTAAACAAAAAATCGACCAACTCATGGAACAATTCGGCGCCGACGAACTCATGGCCGTTACGATCACCTATGACTTCGATGCCCGCGTGCGCTCCTATGAACTGCTGGCGGAGATGTATAGGTAACTGACGTTACGCAAAAGACTGCGTAACATCAGCGCGGGTGGTCTGTGGCTATTAGCAGGTGGTCTGATGGTGATGGTGATCAGAATAAAAAGCTCATAACCCGCCGTTCTATAGGGGATAGCTAGAGATTCATCATATCGCTTTAAGTGTATATGGTAGCAATAAACCACCCGCTACCTGCCACAAGCTACACGCACTGATGCGTAAAACATCAGTAAATAAAAAGGACCGCTATGGAAATCGAGGTGGCTGATGGGGCTTTGATTACTGATTCCGTTGATAGACACTACGGCTTTCCGCGCCTGGTCCGCATACAGAACGGCGATCTGCTTCTATTCTACCGCGTAGGAACAACGCACGCCTATGATGACTCAGCGATTGCGATGCGGCGCTCCTGCGACAACGGCGCGTCCTGGTCCTGCGAACAGATTCTCCGGCAATGCGAGGCAGGGTTCAGCGCCCATAATCCTGTCGGCATAGTCAGTTCGCAGGGCAAAGTTATCCTGTGGGCATCCCGGTTTCAGTATGGACCGAATCGCCGTCTGCCTAACTGGTGGTCGACCTCAGACGACCACGGATACACCTGGTCTCCGTGGACCATCTTTGATCCATCTCAACAGCACAGTTGCTACTATGTCACCGACGCGATTCACACATCGGATGGACTCCTTGCCGGCGACGCGACCTTTCCGCCTTCCGGACAGGGCACGTGCCATACCAGGATCCTTTTCTCAGGTGACGACGGGCGCACCTGGTCGTGCCGATCGGAACTGACATCCCCCGCCGGCAATATGGGCGATGAAGTGGCACTCATGGAGACAGAAGCAAACACCATTCTGTGCATCCTGCGTGATCGCGAAAGAGCCGATACCTTTCGTCTCTGGTCTCGGGACGGCGGTTTTACGTGGAGTAACCGTGAAAGCATCCGAACCATGTTGGACTGCGTCCTTCAGCGCCCCTTTCTGACACGGCTTGATGAGACGTCCTATCTGCTCTCAGGCAGGGACTATGTCCGCAAACGGGTCGTGGCCTATCTGTCGGTGGACCGTGGCCAAACCTTTAACCACCGCATAGAACTCGATAGTTTCCAGAAGGACGGAGGGTACACGACCACCCTTGCCCTGGATTCCGGAGATTGCTTGATCGCGTGGTACTCAGATAGCCACACGCAACCGCTCATGCCGGATATCAAGATGGTAAAAGTAAGATTATAATTAAGCCGCCAATCGAAAAACCTACCAAGGAGTGAAACCGTTTGCCTAAATGGCCCAATCCCTTTGCCGAATGGAATAAAGATTTCAAGCTGCTCGCCGTAGCCACTTGTGGCGTCGGCGTTTTTTTCGGTATCCAGCTGACCCTGTTCAACAATTTCATTGTGGAACAATTCGGAATAGAACCACACGAACTCGGTACGCTGGAGGCCCTGCGTGAAGTACCGGGCCTGCTGAATGTGCTGATGGTCGCGCTGTTGATTCGCCGTTCGCCGCCGGTGATGGGCTGTGTCATGCTGGTGATCATGGGGCTGGGACTGATGGCTTATGGCGGGGTCACGAACGTATTCACCCTGGCCGTTGTCTCGTTCTTCTGGAGCATCGGGTTCCATGGCTGGCTTCCCCTGGGACAGTCCATGGCGCTGCGTTTTTCCCCTGCCGGCAATAAGGGTAAGTGGCTCGGCCAACTACGCAGCGTCGAGAGCATCGCCTGGCTGACGGCCATCGGCGCCTGCCTGCTCACTTTTCAGACCTTGCGCTACCAGGGCCTGTTCTTCCTGGCCGGCGCCATAACCGTCCTTGGCGGCATCGGCCTGATGTGGGCAACGCGTCAGGGTACGCTGGTAGAAGAGAAAGGGTTCGTCTTCAAACGGCGATACGGCGTGTACTATGCCCTGAATTTTCTTCAGGGATTCCGGAAACAGATGTTTATCACCTTCGCCATCTTTGCTCTGGTCAAGGTCCACGGTATGCCTGTGGAGACCACCATGATTCTGATGCTGATCAACCAGGTTCTGGTGGCGCTGACCGGACCGCTTATGGGGCAGATGGTGGATAACTGGGGTGAAAGAAAAATGCTGAGCGCAAGCTACATCGGACTGGCGCTGGTCTTCTTCGGATATGCCGTGATCCAGGATCGGCCTACCCTGTACGTGCTTTTCTGTATCGACAACCTGATTTTTTTCGGCGGCATCGCCCTGACCACCTACATCTACAAGATCACCCCGGAGGAGGATCTCAAACCGACCCTCTCCATGGGCGTGACCATGAATCACATTGCGGCCGTGATCGCTCCGCTGGTGGGGGGTGTAGCATGGTACTACCTGGGCTATCAGGTCATCTTCTTCAGCGGATCGGCCCTGGCTATCATATCGCTGATCGTCAGTCAGAAAGTGGATCCGGAAGGCATACTGGCTCGTGAGACCACCGTGTCCGAGAAAATAGAGGTGGAGGTTTGAAAACCATGCCACATTCATGCAACCACCTGACACTCTGGTATGCGCAACCAGCCCAAAAATGGGTGGAGGCGCTACCCGTAGGCAATGGCAGGCTGGGCGCCATGGTTTTCGGGGGAACGGCGGTGGAACATCTGCAGTTCAACGAAGACACCCTGTGGACCGGTCGGCCGCACCCCTACCATAACAAAGGACCATCAGGACACCTTTCTGCGGTCCGGACAAAAACGATCGACCCCGATCAACTCTCGCTCACGGCTAAGGTAAGACGGGATGTGATGCAGTTTGGATGCCGCCTGCTGGTCCGTATCGAGGCCGGCAGCATCCGCGGGGCCAGCGACCATATTGATGGCTGCGATACAGATGCCGTTACGCTGATCCTCACGGCCGCCACCAACCACCGGTCGCATCGGCGTGTGGATGCCGATCCTGCGGCGCGGTGCGATAGCGTCATTCGGCGTATCAGGAGAAAAACATTTGAAACGCTTCGAGAGGCCCATGTGACGGACCACCGTAGTCTGTTTCGCCGGGTTGCCCTGGACCTAGGTGAGTTAGATGGCGCCGATAAGCCGACCGATGTCAGGCTCCGGCAGGCGGAAAAGATCCCTGATCCCCACCTGATGGCGCTCTATTTTCAATTCGGCCGCTATCTTCCGATCGCCAGCAGCCGTCCAGGTACCCAGCCGGCGAACCTGCAGGGCGTCTGGAACGATCAGCTTGATCCGCCGTGGGACAGCAAATGGACGGTAAACATCAATACCGAGATGAACTACTGGCCTGCGGAACTATGCAATCTATCGTCCTGCCATGAGCCCCTGTTCCACCTCATCGAAGAGGTAGCTGAAACGGGGAGGCAAACAGCCAGGTCGCATTACGGATGTCGCGGCTGGGTGCTGCACCACAATACCAATCTGTGGCGCGGCACGGCCCCCATAAACGCATCCGATCACGGTATTTGGGTCACGGGCGGCGCCTGGCTCTGCCGGCATCTGTGGGAGCGGTACCTGTTTGAGAGGGATCTTTCTTTTCTGCGGGAACGCGCCTATCCCCTGATGAAAGGGGCGGCGGAGTTTTTCGTGGATTTCCTGGTTGAGGATCCAAACACGGGATGGTTGATCAGCACCCCATCCAACTCTCCGGAAATCGGCGGTCTGGTGCCCGGCCCCACTATGGATCACCAGATCATCCGGACGCTATTCGCCGACTGCATCGAAGCTACCCGCCTGCTCCGCGCGGACGCCCCCTTCCGCCGCAGGCTGGCCGACCTGCGGGAGCAGATCGCCCCCAACCGGATCGGCCGGCATGGCGGCCACGTCGCCTGGGTTCATAATGACTCTGGCCCGCGGTCGGCCTGTTTCCTTGTCGCCGACCTGCCAGGTGATTTGGTCGCTGAGTTGGATAAACCACTCAACCCGGTCGTTGCCGTGAATAATGGGTAGCATATGTTCCTCGGTTGTCGGGCAGAACAGGCTGTTGCGACACACCGAGACAACGGACGGATTCCAGGTCACGTCAGAACGAGACAAATATTTAAACAGGTTCATGGCGTGGACCTCGTTCTCAAAGCCGGGTTCGGCTTGGACCTCAGGTTCATCTTGGTCGACATCGGCAAACGCCCGGTTGATGGCATAGCCGTTGTCGTCTGAGCGCAGCGAGGCA
>CAJXCW010000142.1 GCA_913051705.1 uncultured bacterium | reverse complement strand
CCATCTTCAACCACGTCCAGATCTATATCTTCATCCACCATGCTTTCCTGTTCCTCGTCCTCATTTTCCACTACTTGTTCATCTTCTTCGTCATCGTCTATCTGGTCGTTTCCATCTTCAACCACGTCCAGATCTATATCTTCATCCACCATGCTTTCCTGTTCCTCGTCCTCATTTTCCACTACTTGTTCATCTTCTTCGTCATCGTCTATCTGGTCGTTCCCATCTACAACCACGTCCAGATCTATTTCTTCATCCTCCTCGTTTTCCTGTTCCTCATCCTCTTCAACCGTTACTTCCACAGCGAAAGCGACATATTCGAGCCAGCCTTCCGACTGATTGATAAAACGGTGAAACGTGTTGGGAGGTACATAGGCGGCTGTGCCCTCGGTGAGCATTTCCTGATCGTCTTCTGATTCGATGGCACCATGACCGGAAAGGATAAAATAGACCATTTCCAGATCTTCCCCCACTTGCCAGTCGGTCGTCTGGCGTCCCTGCACCGCATATCTGGTCACGCTGTGCATGCGTTGTAACACCCCGCCGTCGGTCGTCGTCGCTTCCCCCTCTCGGGTCAGCAAGGGCCAGGCAATGGCTTTATGCTCTTCTATGACAGGCGTGATGTCCCGCCAATCCCTCACGGCCGGTGTCCCCTCGCGGATTTCATCCAGCGGACAACCGACGATGAGATGTTCCATCCAGTAATCCCCGTCATTGAAGGCCTGATGGGGTACGTTGACCGGCATGTAGACCGCCGTTCCTTCCTGAACATCTACCTTGTCATCGCCTATAAGAAGCTGCCCGCGACCTCTAAGGACAAAGTACATCTGTTCTATATCCGTATGATGATGATGGTCAGAATGCTGACGGCCCTGAAGTCCATGCTTGACGAAAACATTCATACCGTGGAGCAGCGCTGTTTCAGGAGAATCTTCCGTCTCTTTTCCTCGAAACAACGTCCAAACCAGTGCATTGATATGCCCCACATAGGGTTCCTGATCCCTCCAATTACGTACCACGATGCCCATGAGATCTCCTTATTGTTGATCCGTGATTGTTGATCAGTGATTTTTCTGTTCCTGCCCTCTCTCTTCCTCTCTTCCTCTCTTCCTTTCTTCCCCGCTTCTCCCCCGTCTCCCCACAACCCCCTGCTCCACCATCTGCCCTACCTCCTCCACACTATACCCGGCTTCGATCAGAATCGAATGCGTGTGTTCCCCTAAAACCGGTGGCGGTTCGGGAAAATGTTCCGTAGCCTGACTGCTCCGATAGGGCGAACGAACCTGCCGGCTTTTGAAACCGTCGGAGGCGGTCAGATCGAAAAATGGATCACGATGTTCTATATAAGGATCATTCGCGAGTTCATCAAGCGCATTAACCGGACCACATGGAATATCCGCCGCCTGTAGACGGTAATTCCATTCATCACGCGTTGCGGTAGAAAAAATAGTCTTTAGCCGGGTCTTGATTTTTTCCGTATGCGCCATCCGTTTCTCCGTAGACCAATCCCGCCATTCGGTCAGCCCGGTAACATCGCAGAAACGCTGCCAGAAATGCGTTTCGTAGACGATACCCAGACTGATAAACAGGCCATCCGCCGTTTTGAATACATCATAGTGAGGAAGGCCGCTCAAAAGGGGATTGTTCGACGCCTGGCCTTCAGCGTCTGCCCGAGCGATTTCCGGCGCCATCCAGGATAAAACGCAATCTGTCATAGACAGATCAATGTATTGTCCTTCACCGGTTTTCAACCGATGCGTCAGAGCGGCAACAACCGCCAGTGCGGCGTAAAGACCCGAAGATAAATCGGAAATCAATACCGGAGGGGCAACAGGGGGCGTAGCCTGGCCCAGCATGCCGCCGATGGAAAGATAGTTGATGTCGTGGCCTGCCCGCGTGCGATAGGGTCCTTCTTGACCGAAACCGGAAATCGAACAATAGACCATCGCCGAATTGGCGGCACAGGAGGCATCATAGCCGGCGCCTAATCGCTCGGCCACACCCGGCCGAAAGCCTTCCAGAACCACATGGGCCTGTTTGAATAATCTGGTCAGGACTTCACGACCGGCTTCTTTTTTTAGATTGATTGCAATACTTTGTTTTCCGCGATTGACACTGGCAAATAGGGGAGGAAAGGTGCGCAAGGGATCGCCGTCTACAGGCTCTATCTTGATAATACGAGCGCCCATATCAGCCAGGAGCATGGAGCAATAGGGTCCCGGCAATTGCGTCGTCAGATCTACAATGATGCAATCAGATAGTGCCGATATCATCGGAGTCATCGTCTCACCGATTCGTAGCTTCAATCCATCATCAATCCGCCATTGACATCGAGAATCTCCCCGGTAATATGCCGAGCGTTTTCCGAAGCAAGAAACACAGCCGCAGCGGCCACATCTTCGGGGCGCCCCTTTTCACCTAATGGAATAGCCTCAATGAATGCCGGTGGATGATGTGCCGCCATAGGGGTATCGATAATACCCGGTGCAATGCCGTTTACACGGACCCGGTACGGAGCCAGTTCGCGGGCCAGTGCTTTCGTGAGGCATTCAAGGCCGGCTTTCGAAACGGAATAGGGGGCGCCGGCTACAATACCGCCGGTTTTACCGGCGAGGGAAACCATGTTGATAATGGCGCCGCTCTCTTGCGCCTTCAAGATTGGCATAACGGCTTTGGATAATAGGAAAGGCCCTTTTAAGTTCACATTCAGGACGCGGTCCCATTCTTCTTCCGAACAGGATTCAACGGATCGAAACAGGCCGAGGCCGGCATTGTTTACCAGAATATCTATCCGGTTGAAGCGGGCAAGGACGGTTTGAACAAGTGCTTCAAGCGCTGCTGCACACGACACATCTGTCTGGACAGCGAGCGCCGTCGATAGGCTTGCCTCCAGCGTGTGGACGGTTTCCTGGGCTTGGGCAAGGTCAATATCTGCCACCACGACGGTAGCGCCCTCATTGGCAAAGGCGGTACAGATGGCCCGACCTATGCCCTGTCCCCCGCCAGTGACGATAGCTACCTGATCTTTGAACATCATGAAAGAACCCGTTCTGAGAATAGCGTGACAAAGGCATCGGCATCGAGTCTCATGCAGACCCGTGCGTTGGGCGGTAAGGTGGCGGAAGGCCGCAAATCAGAGACCGTCATGCCGCTCGTTAAATCACCGGCCGTTTCGACATCGACCCGAGCGGGCGCCATGGTGACCAGATTTTCCTGAAAGGCCACGGCTACGGCAAGAGGGTCATGAAGAAAACAGCCGTCTACATCGCGGTGTTGCCGATGAAATTCTACATACTGTTCGGTGCAATCACGAACAAAAACAGCAGCCGGTGTGCCCAGATCAGCATACCGGGTAATCATATCTGTAGTGAGGATGGATTTCATGGTCACATCAAGCGGCACGAAAACCAGAGGAATACCCGCATCACAGACCACCTGGGCAGCATGCGGGTCGGCGTAAAGATTGAATTCGGAGGTGGGGGTCATATTGCCGTAGGTTTCGAAGGCGCCGCCCATAATAATGATCTCGCTCAATCTACGCATGCGCACCGGGTTTTTGATAATGGCCCGCGCCACATTCGTAAGCGGCCCTACGGCTATCAGCGATAATTCATCGGGATAGGTATGGATACGCTCAAGAATCAGGTCTACCGCATGCTTTGGACTGACCCGATTGGCCGGATCCGGGTACAACCGAACACCGTCGGCATCCAATAGATCAGAGATATTACCAAGCCCGTCACCGCCATGAATGTCATCCGCAAACGTAAGCGGATTGACCAGCGGCTGCGATTCGCCCCGGGCTACATCCGGCATGGTGTCCAGGTCAAGCACGTCAAGCGTCATCAAGATATTACGGACACAGTGGTCCACATGAATGTTGCCGCTGACCGCCGTAATCGCTTCAACGTGTAATTCCGGCGACCGCATAGCCAGCAAGATCGCCAGCGCATCATCCACCCCCGTATCCGTATCCAGAATAACCCGTCTCACCATGAAAAATATCTTCCATACACAGTGCGTATCATATCATCGCCCTGTACTATCCACTCTGTACTCTTCACTGATTGATCAATTCGCCGGTTCCCGTAGTATAGGATAGTATCGAACCCCATCAAGCGCATCGTCCATCAATGCCCAGTTCACCAGGCCATCATCGGATCGAGGTTCCAGAAGATAAAAGACCAGGCGGCCCAGGGATTGATCCACAGGGACAATTAATGTGCCTGCAGGCAACGTTTTGGTGACCGATTCATACGCGCCGAAGAGTGTTCTCTCCCGCCGGCCCTGAAATGGCTGGTCCGCCACATGCGTTGAGTCTATTCTGAAAGTTTCAAGTGCCAGTTCCCGCGGCGCCGAAAGTGTTTCTACCCATATGCCGTGCGCCTCAATACGTTCGATCACCGTGGTCAGCGCGGCCGGTATAAAATAGGTCTTGGGCGCCGTTTCTGTTTCTGTCGGTTGAAAGGTTCCGAAGGCATACATCTGCTCCGGCTTACGGGTCTCCTGTCTGCGTAACATGATCCGGCCGGTATATGGATTTCGTTCCTCCACGGCGTCGCCCATTAAAATAGTAACCGGCTCTCGCGATCGTTTATGCGTAGATCGTACCGCCAGGGACTGACCTACAATCGTCTGAAGATCTGTGTCTTCAATCAGTTGTTGTATGGCCGATGCATGTTCATAGGCATAATTAATGTTTTCTTCCACAAAGTACAGCGTGGCCAGGATACGATCTTCGAATGTAGCATAGGAATACGCTTCGCTTAGAATAGCAATCCGATTTCGCAGGCCGAGATAGTTGTTGTTGAACCGGGGTCGGTGATCAAAGGTGTACCATCCCCGCTCACGCGTCCCTCCCGAACGGGGCACGTTGCCGTAATAATAAAAATCCCAGTCGTAGGTCGCTTTGATCCGCTTACTTACCTCCGGCAGCCATTCGTTGCGTAACAGGTCGATAATCGGCTTAGCCGTATTGGGATTGAGCGGGGGAGAGTAGGTGAGATGATAGCCGTGAATCGTGCCGTTGGTCGTATGCAGGTCGATCAGCACATGCGGATTGTATTCATGAATCAGCTGAACCAGAGAACGCGCTTCGGGAGAATCCAACTTCATATGGTCCCGGTTGAGGTCATACCCCTGCGCATTTGGGCGCTGACCCATACCGCCGACCGGGCCATGCTGCCGGGAACGGTTATACAGACTGATGCGCTCGTTGCCATCGGCATTGTATATGGGCGCTATGAGCAGCACCAGAGAATCTGCCCATTGTGTATATTCGCCGGCCGCCAGTTGACGGGCAAGCATCAGCAGCGCTTCTTTACCGCATACCTCTCCGGCATGGATATTCGCTTGGATAAATACCCGGGTTTTACCCGTTTGTATCGCCTCTTCCGAACTGGCATCCCATACATCGCCATAGACCAGTAAGGGCAGCGTACGGCCTTCCGTGGTATATCCAAAGGATGTCAGATGCAACTGTTCTGAGGCAAGAACCACCGCTTCAAGAAACCCCATCACTTCAGTATACCGGGTCGTCTCACGGTAGTCGGACAACTCCGCACGGGTCTGTAACAGGGACACATCCAGATCTTGTGCATGCACCGACAAGCTGTTGATGAAAAGAAGGAAAGCAAAGAAGTAAATTCGAGATGTCATAAGTAACACCTTTACTCAAATGGACTCTCATAACTACTGAAGGAGATGACTATTCCCAGCACGTCATATTTTACGTATTATGACGCTACATCCTATATAACGCAACATCTTTTTGCCCACCTGCCTACCTGCCGGCCCTACCCGTTCTGATGCACCTGGAAAAATTCAATCGACTCACCGCAGGGCCCATTGAAGAAGGCGATAGTGACGTCCAGCCCTCCAAGATTCAACTGCTTAGGCTCAACGGTGACTTCATATCCGGCCTGGCGAACATGCTCTATCGAGCCCTCGGTATCTGTTGTGGCCAGCGCAAAATGTGTAATCGGATCGTTGGCGGAAGGACCGTCCACCCCTGGTGACTCTGCCGTCGGCTGGAATAACTCCATATGGCTGCCATCTCCCGTATCCAGCAGCATAATCTTACGTTCCGGCGATCCGAACTCTGCCACCGTCGTCATCCCCAGCACATCTCTGTACAAACGCAAAGAAGCCTCCCAGTCCCGCGTCTGAACCGTCACATGATGCGTCCCGCACCCCGCAATAACGTTATTCTTCGTCCCCACAGGCATATTACACCTCTCTTTGGATTGGTTGATTGGTTGATTGGTTGATTTTAGCCTTTTCAATCACCAACTCACCAACTCACCAACTCACCAACTCACCATTTTATTCACTTTGTCCTGCCGAATTCAACGCCCTCGCACTGACCCCCAGGACCCCCAGGAATCCTTCTGAATCCTTATGGTCGAAATCTCCCACCCCTTCCATAGACGCCGTGTCTTCTGAATAGAGGGAATGGGGTACATCATCCGCAGAATGAAAGGATATTTGTCCTTTATATAAGGCCACGATGATGGTCCCACTCGCTAATCTGTTATATATACTTATCGCGGCCCGAAGCGCCCGGGTCGCAGGATCATACCAGTAACCCTGGTAAATCTGTTCAGCAATATCGGCCGAGGCTTGATTGAAGACGCGGCGAGCGCGGCGATCCAGAATCAGCTGTAACAGAAATTCATAACATTGACCAAGCAAAGTCATCGCGGGCGATTCATATACCCCTCGGCTTTTAATACCCACAAAGCGGTTTTCTACCGCATGGATACCGATGCCGATGCCATTCCGTCCGCCGATTTGATTGGCGGTCTCGATAGCCGATAAGGGCGTGACGTTTTCGCCGTTGATCTGTACCGGTATGCCCTGTTCAAAACGCACCGTAAACATCTCGACAGCATCCGGCGCATCTTTGGGATGAACGCCCATACCAGGCGTGATAAAGCCTGCTGGTGTATTTAAGGATTCCAGCTGACCGGCTTCATGTGTCAATCCGAGAATATTGGCATCTGTAGAATATGGCTTTTCATGGGTTGCCTGTATCGGCAAGCCCCGATCTTCACAATAATCGATCATTTCCTTCCGGCCGGGAAATTTATCCAGAAACTGCTGGTCGCGCCAGGGGGCATACACCGAAATTTCCGGATTGATCATATTGGCGACGAGTTGAAATCGAACCTGGTCGTTGCCCCGTCCCGTTGCCCCGTGAGATAAGATGGATATACCACGTTTCTCCAGCTCAGGCAACAACGCCCGAACCGTAATATGTCTGGCAATACCGGTGGTATTCCAGTAGTTGCCTTCATACATGGCCTGACATTGAATGACCTCGATCCCCGCTTGAGCCAGGGCGTCTCTGGCATCTACAATAATCGAATCACTGGCGCCGCACCGTATCATCCGTGTTCGTACGTAATCGATACGCTCCTCATCCGGTTGCCCCAGGTCTGCGGTAAAACCCACCACATCAACCCCATGCTCTGTCAACCAGTGCGTCATGGTACAACTATCCAGGCCGCCCGAAACCGCCGCCCCGATCGTCTTCCCCTTTAAATCCTCTACAGTCATTATAACCCTCTTTTCTTCTTTCTTCCTCTCACGATTAATCCCCACACCTGCCCACCTGCCCAATTTGTTGATTTGTTGATTAAAATGCCTACCGCCTACGGCTTACCTGGCTTCAGTTTTTTAAATCACCAGAAAGGACAGCGAGCGAAGCGGAGCGCATTTCAATAATGCCTCGAAGAGGCGCTCCTTACTTTTGATGGCGCGTAGCGGCATCCATCACCAAATTCTTCCTGCACACCTGCAAAGTTACTCAAATGAACGTATTCTGAATAGAAAAGTCAAGTCTGTAAATAGGTATATCTAAAGCCCCGTATTTTAGCATTGTAGCCCTTGCTGCAACAAACACTTGTGTTACTGCAGGCGTATGATTATTTTATCACTTCAGGTTCAGACCTCTAACCGGTTGCAGGAGTAGGAACACTGCAGCGTGAAATCATCAATTTTTATCAAGACGAATAACATCATTGGGTCGCTGATCTGTGATAAAGATTTGTACGCTAATTCGTAGCTTCGTAGCTTCGTAGTTTCCCAAGGAACGCCCATGAATCTTTTACGCGAATTCCATGGTCCGAATGCTGCCTATATCATTGAATTATATGAACGGTATCGCCAGGACCCTGAATCAGTCGATGCGTCAACCCGGGAACAATTCTCCCATTGGACGCCGCCAGTTGATGGCGTGACAGATGGTGGGGCTGCCCCTGCAGCCGTGGTGCCTTCAACCCAGGTAGATCAGATTGTCCATACGGCCAATCTCGCTCAGGCTATACGCGAATATGGCCATCTGGATGCGCAGTTGGATCCGTTGGGTTTGTGTGCGCGTGGCGACCCGTCTCTTGAACTGGAAACATATGCCTTAACTGAGGAGTCCCTGCATCTGTTGCCCGCTTCCCTGATCGGCGGTTCGATCACCCAACAGAGTACTCATGCCTGGGATGCGATTCAAAAGCTACGGGCGGTCTATTCCTCCACCATAGGGTATGACTACAACCATATCAGGGTGCCTGAAGAACGGGGTTGGTTGCGGGATGCTGCTGAGGGCGGGTGGTTTCGCCCGCCGCAGGATCCCATTAATCCGATTGCCCTGATGGAACGTCTCACCCAGGTGGAAGTATTTGAGCAGTTTTTACATCGGACCTTCCCCGGTAAAACACGCTTTTCCATCGAAGGACTGGATACCATGATCCTCCTCCTCGATGAAGTCATCGGTGAGGCCGCAGAGAATAATATTTATAATATTCTCTTAGGCATGGCGCATCGCGGACGTCTCAATGTCCTGGCGCACACGCTTAACAAACCATACGATCAGATTCTGGCGGAATTCCAGGATCCGGTTCTGCGAAATAACAAGGCCGGAGACGATATGGGATGGACCGGGGACGTCAAGTATCACAGCGGGGCGCGGCGCGCTTACCAGGATCAGAAAGGAAAAGAGCTGGAGTTATTCATCTATCTGGCGCCCAACCCCAGCCATCTGGAAGCCATCAACCCGGTGGTGGAGGGCATGGCCCGGGCCATCGGAACGCGGGTCGATAACCCGGGTATCGTCCGGCCAAGTCCAGCACGGAATCTACCCATTCTGATTCATGGAGATGCCGCTTTCTCAGGACAGGGCGTCGTCGCAGAAACGTTTACGCTGTATCGTGTGCCCGGCTATCGTACCGGTGGGACTATTCATATTATTACCAATAACCAGTTGGGATATACCACGCCCTCGGAACAGTCTCGCAGTACGCTCTACGCCAGCGATCTGGCCAAGGGATTTGAAGTGCCTATCGTGCATGTCAATGCGGATGATCCAGCAGCCTGTGTGGAAGTAGCCCGCCTGGCCTTCGCCTACCGCGCTAAGTTCCAGAAGGATTTTCTGATCGATCTGATCGGTTATCGTCGGTATGGACACAATGAAGGCGATGAGGCCGGATTTACCCAACCTTTGCTTTATGAAAAAATAAAAACACATCCTACCGTGCGTAAAAAATGGGCGGATCGACTTATACAGGAAGGGATCATCGAAGCGGATAAACCAGACCTGATGGTGCAGGAACGTATGGATGCCCTTCAAAAAACACTGGAGAATCTGAACCCGGAGGAAGTGCTGCTCGAGCCGTATTCTACACCGCCGCCGCCGGGCGCGGCCAGTCGAGTACGTACGGCCGTTTCCGTACGTCGGCTTCGACAGTTGAACAAATCGCTGTGGACGTTTCCCGAAGATTTCACGTTGCACCCCCGTATGAAACGGTTAATCGATCGTCGCCGGCATGCGCTGGACGATTCGGACACGCCGAAAATTGACTGGGCACTGGCCGAAATACTGGCCTTTGCCTCTATCCTGGAAGACGGCGTGCCGATACGGTTTACCGGCGAGGACGTGGAACGGGGCACATTCAGCCAGCGGCATAATGTGTTACACGACTATAAAACGGATAAATGGCTGACGCCCCTCCGCGATTTACCTCAGGCGGCTGCGGCCTTTGAAACGCGTAACAGCCCTTTATCGGAATATGCCGTTCTCGGATTCGAATACGGTTATAACATACAGGCGCCGGAAAGATTAGTACTGTGGGAGGCCCAATATGGCGATTTTATTGACGGCGCTCAGATTATTATTGATGAGTTTCTCGTGTCCGCACGGGCCAAGTGGGGACAAACACCCTCTCTGGTTCTCCTGCTGCCGCATGGGTTCGAAGGGCAGGGTCCTGACCATTCGAGCGGTCTTCTGGAACGGTTTCTCGGATTTGCCGCCGATATCAATATGCGAATCGCCAATTGCACCACGGCTGCCCAGTATTTTCATCTGCTGCGCAGGCAGGCTCGTCTATTGAAAGTCGATCCTCTGCCGTTGATTGTGATGACGCCGAAAAGTTTGTTACGACACCCCAGCGTAGCTTCGCCGGCGCGGGATTTCGCAGAAGGTGCATGGCAGCCCATTATCGAGGATGAAGAAGCCCTTAAGGCCCCGGATCAGGTGCGCCGACTTGTTTTCTGCAGCGGCAAGGTGTTTGTCGATATGATTAACCACGACCTGCGAAAAAATTCACCCCACGCCGCGATAACACGTATCGAGCAACTCTATCCGATTCGCTGGGACCTGTTGAATCCGACCTTTGAACGGTTTCCGAATCTGGAAGAGGTCGTCTGGCTCCAGGAAGAACCGGATAATATGGGCGCCTGGGATTATTTGCGAACGATTCTTGAGTCCGCTGTTGATGGCCGCTGGCCGTTGCTACAGGTGTCGCGTCCACGGGCCTCCAGCCCGTCAGAAGGTTCATCCGCGATCCACAACCGGAATCAAAAGGTGCTTATCGAAATGGCCTATACCATGGGCGCATCCGGTAATATTGAAATGAATTGAGAAATGTTTGTGGGTAGCAGGTAGCGGGTAGCAGATTAAATTTGTACCACCCGCTACCCGTCACCTGCCACTTGCTCATCCTTTAGGAGATGATCCATGGCCACTGATATTGTTGTGCCTGAATTGGGAGAATCCGTTGTTGAGGCAACGGTCGGTACGTGGTTCAAAAAAGAAGGCGACCCTGTTTCTGTTGGAGAGCCGCTGGTCGAACTGGAGACGGACAAGGTCAACCTGGAAATCAGTGCATCCACCGCCGGGGTTCTGGCGCGTATTGAGCAGCAGGAAGGCGTGGACGTTCAGATTGGTGATTTGCTCGGCGTGATTGATGAAAGCGCCGAAGCTGTAGCTACAGCAAGCGAGGCCGGGGATGCCGTACAGCCGGAAGAGACGCTTTCTACGCCGCCGTCCGAACCTGAAGAACCCGCTGTAGCAATGGACGAAGCAACCGAACATGATGATCGGGTCACTCCGGTAGCACGCCGCATGGCCGAAGAATCAGGTGTTGATCTTGCCGGAATTGAAGGAACAGGGTCAGGAGGCCGCATCACAAAGCAGGACGTGGAGCAGTCCGTCACTGCAAAGCAACAACCGATGCTGGAACAGCAACCGGCCGCCCCGGAACCGGCGCTGGAGGCGGCGGAGGAAATTATTCCCATGTCCCGCCGTCGCCGCACCATCGCGAAACGGTTGGTCGAAGCCCAGCAAACAGCGGCTATGTTGACCACATTCAATGAGATCGACATGAGCACCGTTATAAGCGTACGGGGTAGTAAGAAAGAGGCTTTTGAAGCGCGTCATGGTGTCCGTCTCGGATTTATGTCCTTCTTTGTCAAGGCTGCCATCGGTGGTCTTAAAGATTTTCCGCTGCTCAACGCTGAAATCCGGGATGACAACTTCGTGGTCAAGCGCCATTACGATATCGGCATGGCGGTAGGCGCTGAAGAAGGACTTGTCGTACCGGTTCTGCGTGCGGCCGATCAGATGTCGTTCGCCGATATTGAAAAGACCATCCGTATCCTGGCTGGAAAAGCCAGAGACGGCTCGCTCGCCATAGAGGACTTACGAGGCGGGACATTTACGATCACCAATGGGGGCGTGTTCGGCTCTTTGCTCAGTACACCGATTCTGAATCCACCGCAGGTAGGCATCCTGGGGTTGCATAAAATTGATGAACGTCCTATCGCAATCAACGGAGAAGTCGTTATCCGCCCCATGATGTATGTGGCCTTGAGTTATGATCACCGCATCGTAGACGGCAGCGAAGCGGTGCGATTCCTGGTCCGGGTCAAGGAATTAATCGAAGATCCGACCGGCTTATTACTCGATGGATAATGCATGCCTCTATTCCCCTATCCTCCCACCCGCTCTCTTCGTCTTGCCCTGATCCCTTTAGGCATCGGCCTGAATATGTCGCTCGGCACGATCGTAAGTATGTTGAAGTTACCTATATATCTCGATATGATAGGGACCATCGTGGTGACCATATTAAGCGGCCTGTGGGCGGGGGTGCTGACCGCCACCTTAACGCAGCTTATCGTCAGCGCGACGGTCAACCCGATTTACTACAATTTCATTCCGACAGCCGTCGCCGTCGCGCTGTTTACGCACATTGCGGCGCGTAAAGGCGCCTTTCGAACGATGGGGAGAACGGTGCTGACCGGCATGGCCATGGGGCTCGTTTCCGGTGTTGTTTCCGCGCCGATTATCGTGTATGTATTCGGTGGGATCGTCGCCACCGGCCGCAGTGTGATGACGGCGTATCTGCTATCCACCGGAGAGCAGGTGCTCAAGGCGGTGTTGTTGACTGGTGCAGCGGCGGAGCCGGTGGATAAAGTCCTGCAATGTGTGCTATCTGTCTGGTGCATCAATAGTGTGCCGAAGAGTTTGCTGCAACACTTTAAAGAAACAGGGGATCATGCCGTAGCGATAACTCAGCGAGCCTGGGTGCCCGTAACGGAGGTTTCACAAAAAATATCTCAATCGATCCATCCGGTTGCCCGGGGATTGGCCACGCTGATTGGAATCATCGGGGTATTTCTGGCCGACAACGTCGTGGTTCTGGTCTTCGCCTGGCTTGCCGTCATCGTACCGCTTTGTGTGACCACGGGGATCAGCCGTAAGCATATGAGGATGAATGGCATGGTCGTGCTGCCCCTCTGCCTTATGTTAGTGGGGCTATGGGGATGGATCGTCGGGGCGCCGCCGGATCAGGTGCCCGGTTCCAACCCGGAAGCCGGCGTGCAATATGCGTTGTTGATTTCATTCAGACTGGCCGTGGTGGGTGGTATTTTTCAACTCTGTTTTCTCTCGATTCCACAAGCGGAATTGCTCTCTACCTTCTGGCATTGGGGCATCCGCAGAGACCATCTGATTGTTGCCATCGGTGCGTTTACCATCTGGCCGGAACTCAAACTGCGGGCGGAGCAGATCATCACGGCCAGATATGCCCGCGGTCTCCTCCCGGATAGACGGTTGATCTCCCGATTTCGTCAACTACCTTATTTGCTGCGCCCTCTGCTGGTCTGGTCTTTACGTGCAGCCGTTCAACGATCCGAACTATGGGATCAGAAACGATTGCTGGACCGGGTCGGTCACATCCGGCATGCGTATGAAGGATCACGTCTGAGCGGGGCGGCGCTCCTGGGGCTGAGCCTGGCCTGGCTGGCTATTAATCTGGTGGATGTGTAGTGCACGACAAACATGGACAGGTTCTGCGAGTACAAATACTTTTTACCTCCCCAACGAACCCGACCCGATCCGGGTAGCCCATGAAGGCATCCATCCGAACGGGCAACCGCTCGAGAAGGGCCTGGCAACCGTGTATTAAATAACTGATGTTGCGCAAAAAGCTGTGCAACATCAGGGTGCTTTGTCCTTGGTCCTTTGTGCTTTGTTAAGAACGTCTGCTGAATGCTAACCACAGCTTTTGCATCGATTTTAGCAACTCACACTGCCTGAAGTCAGGGGCGCCTGCCCGTTACACCATCGGATCGCGCAATGATCTGATATAAATGAGGCGAATTATACGTGCCGACAAAGAAATCTCAATAAGTGTAAATAGATGTATTTGCAGAGGATTACAATAGAATCTATTGCCGCCTATCTTTTTATGGATATCTTAACTGGCTCTAGATAATCATCTTTTAAATGGAAAAAA
>CAJXCW010000141.1 GCA_913051705.1 uncultured bacterium | reverse complement strand
TATTCATAATTACTGATCCCTGCTTGTTCCAGCCAGCGCCACGCGGTTCATAATTCATAATTCATAATTCGCCTATGTCCCCTCCCAACCTTCCCATCCCGAAAATCGACATCCACACCCACATCCTGCCCGAATCCTGGCCCAACCTCCAGAAGCGATACGGATACGGCGGTTTCGTGGATATGGAGCATTACAAACCGGGATGCGCGCGCATGCTTATCGATGGGAAAAAGTTCCGGGAGGTTCAGGCCAATTCATGGGATCCGGACACGCGTCTTCATGAGTGCGACGCGGTGGGGGTCAACGTGCAGGTGCTGTCCACCGTGCCGGTGATGTTCAGCTATTGGGCGCAGGCGGCGGACGCCCTGGATCTTTCACGGATATTGAACGACCATGTGGCTGATGTTGTCGCCACCTGGCCCCGACGATTTATCGGACTCGGAACGGCGCCCATGCAAGCGCCCGACCTGGCGATAAAAGAAATGGAACGGTGCGTTCGGGAACTGGGGCTGGCGGGTATTGAAATCGGCACCCACATCAACGGCAATAACCTGAACGAGCCCTACCTGTTCCCGTTCTTTGAAGCGGCAGCGGAATTAGGGGCGGCCATCTTTGTCCACCCCTGGGACATCATGGGCCAGGAGACGATGGAAAAATACTGGCTCCCCTGGCTGGTCGGCATGCCCGCGGAAACATCCCGAGCCATCTGTTCCATGATTTTCGGCGGTATATTTGAGCGGCTGCCGACGCTCCGGGTCGCCTTTGCTCACGGCGGCGGCTCGTTTCCCGCCACCTTCGGCAGAATCGAACACGGCTTCCAGATCAGGCCGGACCTGTGCGCCATAGATAACGACAAGAGCCCCGGCAACTACCTGGGGGAATTCTATCTGGATTCCCTGGTGCATGATCCCCGCGTCCTGGAATACCTGATCGAACTGGTCGGCGCCGACAGCATCGCCCTGGGAACCGACTACCCGTTCCCCCTCGGCGAGGCCATCCCCGGCGATCTCATCGAATCCATGGAGACCCTGAACACCGAAACCAAAGAAAAACTCCTCCACCGCACCGCCCTTAAATGGCTGAACCTGACCAAAACCCAGTTCTTCTAATTCAATCACCAATCACCAAATCAAAAATGTCCCTCTCATTCGCCCAAGCTCAGGATACCAAAGACACGCTCTCCGCCTTCCGGGATCAATTCCACATCCCCAAGGACGAAGAGGGCAACGAGATCATCTACCTCGTCGGTCACTCGCTCGGCTTACAACCGAAAACCGTTCGCGACTACGTAATACAGGAACTCGACGACTGGAAAACCCTCGGCGTTGAAGGCCATTTCAAAGGCCGACACCCGTGGATGGCCTATCACGAATTTCTGACGGAAAAGTTGGCGCGGCTCGTCGGCGCACAGCCCGTTGAAGTCGTGGCCATGAATACGCTCACGGTCAACCTGCATCTGATGATGGTCTCGTTCTATCAGCCCACGACGATGAGGTATAAGATCGTGATCGAAGACACGGCGTTTCCTTCCGACCGATATGCCGTCGCCTCCCAGGTGGCCTACCATGGATACGATCCCGAAGAGGGGGTGATCGGCCTCCGTCCGCGTGAAGGCGAAGAGTTCATACGTACCGAAGATATCGAGACGTTGCTGGAACAGGAAGGGGATACCATTGCGTTGGTTCTATTAGGCGGTGTGAATTATCTGACCGGCCAGGCATTTGAGATGGAACGCATCACGCAGGCGGGACACCGGCACGGATGCACCGTAGGATTCGATCTGGCGCATGCCGCCGGTAATCTGGCGCTTCGCCTGCACGATTGGGAGGTCGATTTTGCGGTATGGTGTTCCTACAAATATATGAACGGCGGCCCCGGATGCGTCGGCGGTGGCTTTGTGCATGAAAAACATGCCCATCGCACGGACCTGCCCCGTTTTGCCGGATGGTGGGGACACGACAAAGAGACCCGCTTCAAAATGCCACCGGCATTTCAACCCATCCCGGGCGTGGAAGGCTGGCAAATCAGCAACCCGCCGATCCTGCCGCTGGCCGCCCTGCGCGCCTCCATGGATCTGTTCGATGAAGCCGGCATAGACCGGCTCCGAGCCAAAAGCGAGCAACTGACCGGCTACATGGAACATCTGCTCGAACAACATCCATCCGACAATATGTCGATCATCACGCCGAAAGATCCGCAACAGCGCGGCTGTCAGCTCTCTCTACGGATAAAACAAAACGGAAATGCCATTCACGACCATTTAATGAAGGCCGGCATCATGTGCGACTGGCGAGAACCCGACATCATCCGCGTCGCCCCCGTGCCTCTATACAATACATTCACCGACATCTACCACTTCGCCGAAATTTTCACCCAAGCAAACCAAAATCCATAAACGCAATCAACCACCTCCAATCCCGTCCCCCTTCAGGGGGACCGAAGGCAGCGCCTTCGAGGGGGCAAAATCACCATTCACCGTTCACCATTCACCAGTTCCCCCATCACCCTCATCGGCGCCGGCCTCGTAGGCTCACTGCTGGCCGTGTTCCTCGCGAAGCGGGGTTTTCGCGTAGAAGTATACGAACGACGCCCCGATATGCGAACGGCGCCGGCAGGTGCGGGACGGTCTATCAACATGGCCATGTCGACGCGAGGCATTCATGCACTGAAGCAGGTCGGCCTGGATGAGGAGATCATGGCGATGGCCATCCCCTTGGCCGGACGTACGATCCACCTTGTCGAAGGAGATCTGAGCTTCCAGCCCTACGGACAGAAGGAAGAGGAAGTCATCTATTCTGTTTCCCGCGCGGAGCTTAACAAAGCGTTGATCACCGCAGCGGAAAAATACGAGGGCGTCAGGTTTCATTTTAACGAACGATGTACAGGCGTGGCACTTCGGACCGGTGTCGTTTATGTAAGGGATGAACGCACCGATCATACCCGTTCTATACCCCTTCAACAGCTTATCGGCACGGACGGTTCTGCTTCAGCCGTTAGAACCGCATTGTTGAGCGCCGGTCGCTTTGATATCTCGCAGCAATATCTGGATCATGGATATAAAGAACTGACGATACCACCCGGCCCCGGCGGCACGTTCATGCTGGCGCCCAATACGCTGCATATATGGCCCCGAGGCCTGTATATGCTCATCGCTCTGCCGAATCCGGATGGCAGCTTTACCTGCACCCTCTTCTTTCCTCACGAAGGCGAATACAGTTTCAGCAGCCTTTCAACGCCGGAAAAAGTGCTCGACTTTTTCAGCCATCAGTTTTCAGATGCCGTGCCCTTGATACCGAACCTGGCTGAGGCCTTTTTTGCGAATCCCACCGGCAATCTGGTCACCGTCAAATGCTTTCCCTGGCATTATCAGAATTCTATATTGCTGATGGGAGACGCCGCCCACGCCATCGTGCCGTTCTTCGGCCAGGGCATGAACTGCGGCTTCGAGGACTGCACCTTGCTCGATGAATGTATAGAACAGTATGGACCGGATTGGGAACGGATCTTCGAGGTATTCGGCAAGCTTCGGAAAGAGAATGTGGACGCCATCGCCGATATGGCGCTGACCAATTATATCGAAATGCGCGACCGGGTCACCGATCCCGCCTTTCTGCTTCAGGCGCAGGCCGGCCTCTTACTGGAACAGCGCTATCCCGACCTGTTTATCCCCAAATATTCCATGGTCTCCTTTCACCGCCTTCCGTACGCCGAAGCCCTGCGCCGGGCTGATATCCAGGAGTCCATCTTACAACAACTTTGCGCCTCCATCACATCCGTAGAAGAAATCGATTGGCCATCCGCCGATCGCCTGATCAAAGAAAGATTGATAAAAGACTGATTAACCCGTAGTATATATAATTGGTTGAATCGCCGAATCGCTCAACAATCATAATTCATAATTTATAATTCCCTATGCCTGTCTACTACCGCGATTATCTGCAACTCGACAAGATACTAAACGCCCAGGTGCCTTTAAGTGCTGCGCAGGGAACGCCGGCGCATGATGAGATGCTGTTTATTATCATCCATCAGGTGTATGAACTCTGGTTCAAACAGATTCAACATGAGCTGGATGACGTCCTCGACATCTTTTCAAAAGAGTATATCGACGAAAAACAGATCGGGATCGCCATCTCTCGTCTGCGGCGCATCACGGAAATTCAGAAAGTGCTGGTGGACCAGTTAAACGTCCTGGAAACCATGACCGCGCTCGATTTTCTTGAGTTTCGCCATCTCCTGTCGCCGGCTTCCGGCTTCCAGAGCGTACAATTCCGGGAGATTGAGAATAAACTGGGCGTGGTGCCGGAACAACGCATGCGATACGATAAGCGGCCCTATTCCGAACATGTGACGCCCGAAGACCGGCAGCCTATAAAACAGTCTGAACAGAATCCATCCCTGTTTCAGTTGATCGAACAATGGCTGGAACGGACGCCCTATGTCGAATTGCAGGGCTTCAATTTCTGGCAGGCCTACCGGCAAGCAGTAGAACAATATCTGCAGGCGGATCGGGATACGATTCTTGGCAACATCAATCTGACGGCGGAGGAACAGACCAAACATCTGGATGCCGTGGAAGCCAATGTAGATCACTTCGCCGCGCTGTTTGACGCGTCGAAACATAATGAACTGATACAAAAAGGGCGGTGGCGACTATCGCACAAAGCGACCGTAGCCGCCCTACTGATCCATCTATACCGGGATGAGCCGATTTTGCATCTGCCCTTCAGACTGCTGACCGTCCTGATCGATGTGGACGAACTGCTGACCTCCTGGCGTTCTCGTCATGCCCTGATGGTCCATCGTATGATCGGCGCCAAAATCGGCACAGGCGGATCCGTCGGCTATCAGTACCTCCGGGCTACCGTCGACAAACACAAAATATTTACAGACCTGTTTAATCTATCAACATTCCTGATCCCCCGATCATCTCTACCCCCCTCCCAAAAGAAGTCCAACAAAAACTCGGATTCTACGGCCCATAACTCACCATTCACCATTCACCAATCACTATGTTCCAAATCCAAAACTACATCAACGGCAAGTTAGTTGATCCCGCCGGCAATACCTGTATCGACAACTACAATCCGTCGATCGGCGCAGTATACAGCCGCACACCGGATTCCGATGAGCGCGATATCGAGGCGGCGGTAGAGGCGGCGACCCGTGCATTTCCCTATTGGTCGACGAAGCCTGCCCAGGAAAGAGCCCGATATCTCCTGAGAATCAGCGATCTGATCGAAGGCAACCTGGATAGATTGGCGCAGGCCGAATCCGTAGATAACGGCAAGCCGGTATCCCTGGCCCGATCGGTAGATATACCACGCGCCGCCGGCAACTTCCGTTTTTTTGCAACGGCCATCCAGCATTTTGCCAGCGAAGCCCATGCCATGGAAGATACGGCGATCAACTATACCCTGCGCCCTCCCATCGGCGTGGTGGGTTGTATCTCACCATGGAACCTGCCGCTCTATCTGTTTACCTGGAAAATCGCGCCCGCGCTGGCTGCCGGTAACTGCGTGGTCGGTAAGCCGTCGGAAATAACGCCCATGACCGCCTATCTTCTTTCTGAGCTGTGCATCGAAGCCGGCCTGCCCGATGGGGTGCTCAACATTGTGCATGGTCTGGGACAAAAAACCGGAAGCGCGATCTCGACGCACCCCGGTATCCCCGTCATTTCTTTTACCGGCGGGACCAGAACAGGGGCAACCATCGCCGCCACAGCCGCCCCGCTCTTCAAAAAATTATCCCTTGAACTCGGCGGTAAAAATCCCAACATCGTATTCGCCGATTGTCGCTATGAAGAGATGCTTCAAACCTCGTTGTTATCGTCCTTTTCGAATCAGGGAGAGATCTGTCTGTGCGGCTCAAGGATATTTATAGAACGATCCCTGTACGAAACCTTCCGGAATGATTTTGTTGAGCAGACCAAACAACTGACTGTCGGAGATCCTCTTTCGGAAACCAGCCGTTTGGGTGCGGTGGTTTCAAAGCCGCATATGGATAAGATTCTGTCCTATATAGAACTCGCCAGGGAAGAGGGCGGTACGATCCTCTGCGGCGGCCGGCAGGTCCAGGTGGAAGGAAGATGTCGGGATGGATGGTTTGTAGCGCCCACTGTGATCGAAGGGCTCTCCCACACCTGTCGAACCAACCAGGAGGAAATATTCGGTCCGGTCGTCACCTTGATCCCTTTCGATACGGAAGAGGAGGTCGTCGCCTATGCAAACAGTACCCCTTATGGCCTGGCGGCTTCTCTGTGGACGGAAAATCTGACGCGGGCGCACCGCATGGCCGGCCGGCTTCAATCCGGTATCATCTGGATCAACTGCTGGATGCTGAGAGACCTGCGAACCCCGTTCGGTGGCATGAAACAATCCGGCGTAGGCCGTGAAGGCGGCCTCGAAGCCCTGCGTTTCTTCACCGAACCCAAGAATGTATGCATAAAGATGTAAAAGATATTATGTCATCGTAGGTACGCGGCGCGCCGTGTACCTACCTGCCCGCCTGCTGAGGTCATCCATGTCCCAGGCCATCTTCAACTCCGACCGTGCCCCGGAAGCCGTAGGGCCCTATCCCCATGCCCGCCGTATCGGCAGCCTGCTGTTTTTATCGGGTATCGGTCCCCGTGAACGGAATCAGAAAAAAATTCCCGGTGTCGAGCAGGATGAGACCGGCAACATTATATCATACGACATCGAAACACAATGCCATGCCGTTTTCCGAAACATCCGATACATCCTGGAAGACGCCGGATCGCACTGGAACAATATCGTGGATATTACCGTCTTTTTAACAGACATGAAGGAGGATTTTCCTACATTCAACCGCATCTATACTGAATACTTTACCGAAAATAAGCCCTGCCGCACCACCGTAGAAGTAAGCCGTCTACCAACACAAATCGCCATAGAACTAAAGTGCATCGCAACCATAGGAGCCCTCCCATGCCCATAACCCCTCCATTTAATTTCCAGGCCTGGATTGACGAACATCGTCATTTGTTGAAACCGCCGGTCGGTAATCAATGCGTGTACACGGAGGCGGAAAATTTAATCGTGATGATCGTCGGTGGTCCCAACGCCCGGAAAGATTACCATTATAATGAAACCGAAGAATTTTTCTATCAGCTCGAAGGGGATATCGTGCTGAAGATCATAGATGATGGAAAACCGGCAGATATTTCCATTCGCGAGGGAGAAATTTTCCTGCTTCCGCCCAAAATGCCGCATTCACCGCAGCGCCCCGCCAATACGGTGGGGCTTGTGATGGAAATCAAGCGGACAAAAGGAGAAACCGACGGGTTTATGTGGTTCTGTGAAAATTGTGGTGAAATACTCTATGACGAATATTTCCATCTCGAAGATATCGTCAAGCAAATGCCACCGGTTATGGACCGGTTCTTCAGCGATGAAGGTCATCGGACCTGCAATCAATGCGGTGCCGTTATGGAAGCCCCCGCCAAAGGATAAAATGGTTTGTACGGGCAGGCCCCTGTGCCTGCCCGTATTTTTTTTATTGCCCCTTGCACAAAATTTCTTTCAAGGTTTTCTTATTTTTTCCGACTAAGATAACATACCCATGGATGTGTTGCTTGAGCATCTCCTTCTTTTTAAAGGAGACCAGGGGAATTCCTCACCATTTTGAATCTTTTGGCACTGTTCTTGCCCCTAATATGGGTAGAAGTACCATAGTTGGTCTTTGAAATGGTTGATGAAGGTAAACACTAAGCGTAAGCAGAATATACTTGACGTATGCGTAGTATATACTTATCTTATGTTTAGTTGCTCTCCGTCGAATTTAGTAAAGGGGGTAGGGTTATGATACTCGTATACCGTGGATTCGAAGGCAACAAAGTGTTCAAATGGAGTCGTGGAGATGCGGATCGTGTTTCCGTGATGTTTCCGGCAGAACCGTTCTTTGACCGATGTATCGATCATGTGTTGGACGAAAGCCGTGCGGGTAAATCCGTTCTGGCCTGGGGAGATCCCGAAGGACTGACACGTCTGAAACAAGCCCTGACTAAAATGCATATCCCCATAGTACCATTCGGGGATGCCGCAGCCCGCCGTACCTCCAGAAAGCGATCCCCGACACTCTCGCTGAACCTGCTGGAGGAGGATGGTGCAGCAGCTTAGGTTCATGGATTAAATATATCCATCGTACCGAGCCGTAGCGAGATAGAGTTTGATGCGGGAGTTCTCTGTCCTCCCTATCTATCCTGGTCCCTGGTCCCTAACCTCGCATGATGAACCCTTAATTACATGGTAACAGCCAGGCTACTGAGGCTGCATATCTTTTGAAAGACCAAGAGAGTCGGCTTGTTGCTGAAAAATAGCCGCACGATCTGAATGGCCGACCGCCTCGAATGACCTTGCCAGCAACGTAAGCGCGGTCTTGTGTAGGTTTGCGGGTATGGTCCCTTCCCCATATTGAACAGCGGTTCCGGGTAATACGGGAACAGGCGCAGGGATGTTCTATAGGATGCGACCGCACCATCGCCCCGCTTCGCCAGGGCGGCGCCCAGATTATAATGGGCTTTCGCGCTGTTCGGCGCGGTTTGCACCTGGGTCTCATATAAAGTCAACTCGTCTTTCCATGTGGTGTTTCTTGAAATCGTCAGGAAAATGAAGACGATACCCACCGTCGCCGGCGCCAGATAAGCCGCGTTATGATTCAGGCTACGCTGCAACAGCCACGCGCCATATCCTACAAGAAGACAGAGCATCGCAGAGGGCGCATACATCAGACGTTCCCCCATGATGGTGCCGATCGGTATAACGATGTTAGCCGTCGCCCCGAACAGGATCGCGTAGCCGAGGACACAGAACCCCACGACCGGATGGCGCCTGCGGGCTTTCCATGACAGCCATCCGGCGCTGATGAACAGAAGAATAAAAAGGATCACCCGCTCATTCTGGACCACGATCAGGCGGTCGTCGTACACCAGATCATTATTCAGGGTATTCAGATAAACGGGGGCCGCCACCAGGGCGATGATGGATAGCGCCCCCCACCGGAATCGTCGTGTAACATGGAGGGCAGATGGGATATCGATGCGGGGTTTAATGATGACGGGGATCAGCGGAACGTTTTCGGTCTCTTCCCGGGCGTGCTACCCTGCGTTTCGGCATGATAACCTCGACTGCAATTTCGCCGCGACACGCCCGTGATTATAACCTCTCACCCATCGCTTCAAAATCCCGGGTGGAATATCGTGGGATAAAGAAGGCGGAAATGAGGGCGATGATCACAACGACCAGCGTGGCAATAAACGTATGGTGAAGCGCATTGGCCAGGATGTCCTGCATGGCATGCAGGAGGGAGGGAGGCAACATGTGCCGTGTGGCGGAGTTTACGATCGCATCCGGGTGTTGCAACAGATTGTAAATCTGATCTCTGGATAAACCGGAATCAGCAAAATTTCCTATATCTATAAACCGGCCCTGCATACGCTCGGTCATGACGGCGCCGAGCAACGCAACGCCCACCGCCCCGCCGATAGTCCGGAAAAACTGATTCGCCGAAGTAGCCACACCCAATTGGGCTCTCGGTACCGAATTCTGCATCGCAATCAGCAGCGGCGTAAACGATAAGCCGAACCCGGCGCCGACCACTGCCATCGTCCAGGCCACCGTAGATTTTGCCATCCCCGCATCAAATTGGGTAAGCCCGGCACAGCCCACCAGCAAAATTAAAAGTCCCATGATCAACGTGGGCCGAATCCCTATTTTCAATAATAGACGGCTGGCGACGATCGAACTGAAAACCCAGCCCAGCATGAGCGGGGTCAGCACACTGCCCGCTGCCGTCGCACTCGTGCCGATAACCGCCTGCACAAATAAAGGAATAAAGGACAGGGCGCCGAACATGGCGATACCGATCAGGAAACCGGTAATGCAAGAAGTGCTGAACATCCGGTCCTTAAATAAATTCAAAGGCAAAATAGGGTCGGAGGCACGGTTTTCCACACGTATAAAAAGCCATACCCCCGCGATTAATATCAGACAGGCAGCGAGGATGGGCGTAGAATCCCAGGGATAGGTTTTACCGCCCAGCGACAGGACGGCCAACAGCAAAGTGACGGTGCCCGTCATCAGAAAAGCACCGAAATAATCGATGGTGGTCTTGTGAGTCGGCCGCGGCGACTCACGCATGCCGACGGCCATAATCCCGCCAGCAATCAATCCGATAGGCACATTAACATAAAAGGCCCAGTGCCACGACCAGTAATCCGTAATCAACCCACCGAGAATCGGACCGGCGATACTGGCCAGCCCCCAGACCGCCCCAAACAAACTCTGCATCCGAACCCGCTCTTTTACCGTATACAAATCTGCTATAATCGTCAGGCTGAGCGGAATTACCGCGCCCGCGCCGATCCCTTGAATAGTTCGGAATAAAATCAACGATTCCATAGAACGGGCCTGGCCACATAAACCCGACCCAATCACGAAAACAACCATGCCGGACAGATAAAACCGGCGGCGGCCAAACACATCGGACAGCTTGCCCCAGAGCGGTATGGTAATCGTAGAGGCGAAAAGATAGGCGGTAAACACCCAACTATAGTTGTACAAACCGCCGAGACTCGACACAACGGTCGGCATCGCCGTGCTCACCACAGTGCCCTCGAAAGCCACGAGCACCATACCGACCAGAATACTCCCCACGACCAGGCGTTTCCGAGCAATAGAAAAAGGTTGTCTAAGGGAAGAACCCCCCGCACGCCCTTCCACAGAAGCGCCGTTTACGACAGCCGTTTGGTTCGTTTCAATACTCATATAAGCAAATTAGCCCTTTTTCTCTTTCTCTCGTAATTTCGTAGTTTCATCCCCTACGGATGCGGCGCCATATACACCAGAACAACCAGCCGCTCCGTCCCCGTATTAATGACCCCATGGTCAACACCGGGTGGACACAGGACCGCTACCCCGGGACCACATTCCGTCTGCTCGTCACCAACCGAAAATGAGCCTTTTCCTTCCAGAATATAATAGATCTTGTCATTCTCCGCATGGGCGTGCGGTTTCTGCACCTGACCGGGTTCGAAACAGTAAATATCGCAAAACATGCGCTCAGTATCGAACAGATTCACTTTCTGAAATTTCTCTGCCGAAAACCGCTTTTGATCCGGAACGCAGATCACCGACATGATTCTATACTCCTTCAAAAATGCTGGAGCCCCCCAAATTCCCTTTTCCCAAAAAGGAATCAGGGGGTTCCAAGCATGACAAAACCGACACAATGTCTTGACAAAACTGACATTTCCCCCCATATCAGGGACAAAATACTTGCATTGACCATTGGATCTGGATTATATTAGGCCGGTCAAACTATTGAAGAAATAGGCCTTTGTCAACATTTAAATGGTGTTGCTTTGACCGAGTAAGAATAACAAGATCATAATTTATAATTCAACAATTTATATACGTATGACTCAAAATATCCGTATAGGCCCCTATTCCATCACTCCGCTTCGTCCCGGGATGCCGACCATGACCCTGGCGCCGATGGCGGGCATCAGCAACTGGCCGTTCCGCTTGATTTGCGCCAGGATGGGCGCGCGTATGGTCGGGGTGGAATTCATTAACTGTAACGCCATCCTCCATAAAAATCTCAAGACCGAATTGATGATGGATTTCTGTGACGTGGACATGTATAAAAATACCGGCCACTCGGTTCTGGCGGCGCAGATATACGGTAACGACATAGATACAATGGTCGAAGGGGCAAAGGTATTAGAGGATCGTGGTGCGCAAATCATGGACATCAATTTCGGATGTTCGGTGCCTAAAATCCTTCGGTCTGATTCCGGCGCTGCCTTCCTGAAAGATATCGACCGTATGATGAATGCGGTTTACCGGGTGGCTAAAGCCCTGTCTATTCCAGTCATTATCAAAACCCGCCTCGGCTGGGACCATCAGAATATAAGTATCCTTGAAGTGGTTAAACGGGCAGCGGATTCAGGCGCGCACGCGGTCGCCGTTCATGCGCGAACCGTAGCCCAGAAATTCAATGGACAGGCCGACTGGTCATGGATCGCCCGGGCCGTGGAGGTTTCTCAGGTTCCGATTTTCGGTAACGGAGACGTATTTACTTATCAGGATGCTAAACGGATGGTTAAGGAAACCAACTGTGCAGGCGTGATGATCGCCCGGGCTGCGCGGGATAATCCGTGGATATTCTCAGGTGACGGGGTTCCTGATTTTTTGGAACGGGTCGAAATGGCCAAAGACCACTTGCAGATGATGGTCGAATATAAGGGTGAAAAAATAGGCGTGTTGGAAATGCGAAAGTTCTTCGCTTCCTACTTCAAAGGCTTTCCTAATGCCTCCCATCTGCGATCAGCCCTCGTGCAGGTAGATACGATCGCACAGGCCCATGAAATTTTAGATCTCTGGGAAACCAGAGTACCGGAGTCAACCTCAAAAGATATAGAATCGCAACTCTCATTGCCTCAGTCAGACACGTCCCCTCTTTTCGGAAAACCCGCTGACGAAGATGTAGTTGGTAGCGCGGTTTCATCATCGGTATGATGTTTGATGTCATATTACTAAATCCCCATTCACCATTCACCATTTAAAAAAACACCATCAACCGCGTCCCCAGAATATCGTACGACCCGGAGGTCGGTCCAGCCAATCCCACAGCCCGATCATCAATCTGTCCGTGGATATAGTTGAACTGTATACGCGTGTTGGGATTCCACCACCAGTTCAGTCCGAAGGCCATACTATGCCCCACACCCCCGAGAATGTCCTTGTTGTTGAAATCCGCGTATGAATATCGGACGCCCACCTGCAAAGCGCCCCAGCCGGACCCGGATGCGGTATTATGGTTCGGTTTCATCTTGCCGAGGGTGCCGACCTTGCGGTCCCAGGGAATGTGTTCACCGGTTAAAAAATAGGCCGCATAGCCGTAAGCGCCCCAGAACAGCGTGGTGGCCTGAGGATCTCGCTTCATCCAGACCTGCATGGATTCACCGGCCAACTGGAACGGACCGCGGTTGAACTGCGACGTGGGCACGTTGGCGGTGATCGCCAGCAGGGCCGATGAATCGGTCTGCGCCACCTCCAGCGCCATCACCAGATTGGCCGAGCCCGGCCCGCAGGATGTCAGCGTCGCCACCGCCTCGTGCTTCACCCGGAAATAAGCATCGGCCATGTGGCCGCCTACCTGTTCATGGCGCGGCGAGATCAGGGTTATATGGTCTTTTACGTCATACAACGCATCCAAGAGCCTCACATTGCCATGCCCACAGATCCCGAAGATGTAGGGGATTTATTCCGCGATCAGGAACTCGGCAATGAGGTCCGCGCCATATTTTGTGCGATGGAATTCTCCCCTAGCTAGTTTAATCTAAATCGTCATCCTCGTGCTTGACACGAGGATATTTCTCCCACGGAGTCCCGGTCGGCACGAGGATGACGTGTTACTTTAGGAGCCATCGATACTATCCATGAACATCACCATTCTCGACGATTATTTTGATACGGTGCACACGCTCGATTGCTATGGCGAAATTGCCGGGCACAGCGTCACCATCTGGAACGACTATGTGCAGGATGTGGACGCGCTCGCTGAGCGGCTGGCGGAGACCGAGGTACTGGTCCTGATCCGTGAACGCACCGCGATCCGCACCGCCCTGATCGAGCGCCTGCCCAAACTTCGGCTGATCAGCCAGCGCAGTGTCTATCCCCATATCGATGTGGACGCCTGTACCAGGGCCGAGGTGATCGTGTCGGCGAACCAGCATGTGGGTTTTCCGTCCTTTGCCACCGCCGAACTGACCTGGGCCCTGACCCTGGCCGCCATGCGCAAAATTCCACAGCAGATGGCCTCGCTCAAGGCGGGCAACTGGCAAATGGAAATCGGACGCTCGCTGCGCGGCAGGATTCTCGGCATCTTCGGAAACGATGTACCCGATCCCGATCAGGGATTCTTCGAACTAGGCATGGATTCGATCATGGCGTTAAGTCTGAGGAAGAGCCTAGAAGACATGCTGCGGATCGAGCTCCCGGCAACCCTCGCCTTCGACTATCCCTCGACCAATCGCCTTGCAGACCTGCTGAGCTGCCTCCTTTCTGCCCCTGCTGCGGCTCCTGAGCGAACAGAGTCTTTGGG
>CAJXCW010000140.1 GCA_913051705.1 uncultured bacterium | reverse complement strand
ATATGGTTGAGTGGGTTTGTTATGATGATGAGGTAGGAGAGACGTAGTCCTGGAATTTCGGATGGGTGGTCCCCCCGGTATGAAGTTCGAATACCCTCTGTCACGCCAATCATATCATGGATTCAGAGATGGCTTCCGCCGATGTGACGGCCGCTATGAACGGTGGGACGACACGGGTTCGTCATGCCTGCCTGGCAGAACATATGTCGAATAATCTGGGTGATATAGATGTAGACACCGCCAGGCGAATGCTCTCCGACCATCACCGGGCGACGCAATCGGTCTGCGTACATCCGACCAGGGATCGTTCACAGAGTAAAACGCTGGCCAGCATAGTGTTTCATCCTGCCGAAGGCCCTATGCACATAGCCTTCGGCAATGGTTGTGAAACACCATATGAGCAATCTATGTATTCAAAAACCGTGTAGTGCCTGACATCGTGCCTCTATCTCTCAAGGAGTCTGTTTCATGCGTTTAATTGTTGTCGGTTGTGAGTATTCCGGGGTGACGACGTTAATAGATGGATTGTATGCCTGGGGAAATGATCGAGAAATTCACTATCATCTCGATGATCATTTCACCATTCCCGATGCCTATCATCTGGACGCTGAAGAACAAAAAGGCATGCTTGATATGTTGCCGGCCATTAAAGAGCGGTTTCAGCGGTTCCAGATTGTCTACCATGTGCGTTTGTTACATAAATTTGATCATATTCTGATGGGCGGGTTTCATATCGAGGAGATGGTGTATGGCCCCAGATACTATTATCCAGGGATCAATATTCATATACGCGAATATGAGCCGGATATGCCGAAAAATGTCATCCTGACCCATCTGTATGCTCGGCCTGAAGTCATTCGATCTCGGATGAAAGCCCATCCGCATCCTTTCCCTCTGGTGCCGTCGGAAGAGGTGTCCGAAATTCTGCAACGATTCGAAGAAGAGGTAGCGCAATCCTGGATTCACCGTAAATTTGCCATCGATACCTCCGACCTGACGCCGTCCCAGTTGCTGGATACATTTTTAGAGCAATCGGTCCCCTATTTGAATACACGGGATATGTTAACGAGAATGCATAGCATGTAGGCAGCTGGGCAGGAAGAATTTGTTGATGGCTGGTGAGGATTTTGACACTTTCTAACTTTTAGCTGGGGTTATTCATGAAGATTACACATGTCGGGGCTGTGTTGTTGACGCCTTTCCCCTGGGTGCTGGTTAAAGTGAAAACCGATGAGGGAATTACGGGTATCGGTGAGGCGTATCATGGTGCGGGGGTCCACCATATCGTCACCGATCCGCGGCTTACGGAACGGGCGCTGATCGGCAAGGACCCACGCCATGTGGACAAGCTGTTTCATGATATGATGTACAGCATGTCTGCTTCCGGGTTCTATCAGGGGGCGGTTATGAGCGCCATCAGTGGGATCGAGATGGCATTGTGGGATATCACGGGGCAGGCATCCGGCATACCCATCTGGCAACTGTTGGGTGGTAAATTCCGGGATAAAATCCGGGTGTATAACGACTGTCATGCCGGGAACGCGGAGACCCCGGAATCGTATGCGGAGAAAGCCAAAGCCGTCGAAGGTCGCGGGTTCGACGCGATCAAATTTGATATCGACCCGCAGCCTACGGAGCGGGATAGATATAACCGATGCATCAGCAATCATGATATCGCCTATTTTATCGATGTCGTGACGGCCATCCGGGATATTCTTGAACCCAATACGGATTTGCTCATCGATGCCCACTGGAAATATACGCCGGTAGATATCCTCAAAGTGGCGTATGCCTTCGAGGATCTAAACCTGATGTGGCTGGAAGACCCAGTGCCGCCTGGAAATATCGAAGCCATGGCCAAAGTGACCGCCGCCACGCGGACGCCTATCTGCACCGGGGAAAACTTTTACACTCGGCATGGTTTCCGGGATCTTATTCAGGCGCAGGCGGCGGACATTATTTCTCCCGACCATGCCAAGGCGGGTGGCCTGCTTGAAGGGCGTAAGATTGCCGATCTGGCGGATATGTACTATATCCCGGTATCTCCCCATAATATCTGCAGTCCGATCGGCACCATGGCGGTGAGCCACCTATGCGCGGCCATTCCCAATTTCCAGGTGCTTGAGTTCCACCATCTGGATAACGAGGTCTGGAATACCCTTACCATCGAACGCAATCTGATACAAAACGGCCATATCGACATACCCGGAAAACCCGGTCTGGGGGTGACGGTGGATGAAGAGGTAGCCCGCCGGGTCGCCAAAGAGGATTTAGGATTTTTTGATTGATCTATGCATGCCTTGCCTGCTCCGAGCACCCTGTGGTTAAAAAGGAAAGGAATATGGAATGGGTTATGATCCTGAAATTGTTGGATCGCGTATGAATCCGGATTTGACGCCGGAGATGGAGCGTGAGGTGGCTTTTTTTAAAAAATGGGGTTATCTGGTGGTCGAAGCGGCTATCACGCCTGATCAGATAGAAGATCTCAGGGCGGCGTTGGATAGAACGTTCGCGTTGCATGAGGCGTCCATCACGCATCAGCTTCTGGAAGAGGACGATCGGTTTGCATTTTTACTGGATAATCCACCGGTTCTGACTCGAATGAAAGCCATCCTCGGCAACTGTATCCAATTGCATAGCGCCACCTCACGTGTGACCAAATCAGGTGAACCGGACCAGAACTGGCATCGGGATATCCCCTGGCCGAAAGATCCGGAACCACCGCCCTACGGCAATGAACCAGGGCAGATCAACTGCGGGTATTACCTTGATGAATTAACCATGGAGAACGGCCCTATCGTGATTTTGCCTACCAGCCACCGGGCGCCATTTAAACCACCGGAATGCCATGCCCTGTTTCCGGATGAAAAATATATCATGGCCAAACCCGGTCAGGCGATCATGTTCGACGGATGGATTTTTCATCGTGGCGCAGCGAACAAGTCCGATCAAAATCGTCGGGTGTGCCTGATGTGCTATCAGAATGCGTGGATGAAATCCCGTGAGCCTTTCGATGGCCCGAAGGTGACGGCGATGCGAGAAAACGGTACGGCAGAACAGAAACTGCTGCTCGGGAAGATTGATCGATGGTGATTCAATTGCGGATGGCTGGTATCCTGTGGACACACAGCGAGCATTACGTGGTCTCTGATGAATGGTTCCCTTTGGAACGCATTGAACCCTTCGGAGTTGTGGATTTCGGATTGGGCGACATCACTTAATTATATGAGGACAAATACATGACCGGATATCTGATTATGTTTTCGATAAGTTTTTATATCTTAATCTGTCCCTTTATAGGTTCAGAGGATGTAGTTATAGCGCAAGAATCCTCGTTGGATCGTATTCTCAAGGAAGGGATTATAAGAATCGGTACAACAGGGGACTATAAACCATTTACCTTTTTGAACCCGGTTTCAGGAGAATATGAAGGATACGATATTGATGCTGCTGAAATGCTGGCCCGATCACTTGGGGTAAAAATACAGTGGGTACCGACCACCTGGGCGACCTTGGTTAAAGGGATTTCCGCTAACCAATATGATATAGCAGTAGGAGGGATCACCCGCACATTATCCCGTCTTAAGAGGGTCGGCATGAGTACCGCTTATTTTACCGTGGGTAAATGTCCGCTTATCAGGACATCGGATCAAGATCGATTTCATTCGATTGATGATATTGACCAGATTGGCGTAAAGATCGGGGTTAATCCGGGAGGAACCAACGAAGCCTTTGTCCGTGCCTATTTTACAAGAGCAACGATTATCATGGTTGACAACAACCTGGATATTCCATCGAAGATACAAAGCCACGAAATCGATGCCATGATCACAGACAATGTGGAAGCTGTGCTGGTATCCGGTCAGCACGCCGATCTATATGCTCTGAATCCGGATCAGCCCGCCAATCGCGATGAACTGGGGTATATGACCCCTCGCGACGACCAGGCCTTACTGAACTGGGTTAATGCCTGGGTTCATGAAATGAAAATACAAAAGAAATTTGACCCCTTGCATAATCGATGGATACTAAAGTAGGATATATTGAAAATACACCCTCGATAAACTGGCGATCGAGGCGATTGACACATGTGTAATACGAGTACGGGAATGTGTTTATGTGCCGCACTCCGTATTCCGCACTCTGCAGGGGGGATCATGCAATACGATTTACTCATCAAAGGTGCTACTCTGGTAGACCCGGCCCAGGGTATCCATACCGAAAAGGATGTAGCCTTTACCAAAGGGCTGGTGGCCGCGGTGGAAGACGACATTCTGGTTTCCGAGGCTCGTGAGACGGTACAGGCCGATGGACGTATCGTCACACCCGGGATGATCGATTTGCATGTCCATGTGTTTCCTGGGGTCAGCCACTTCGGGATCGCGCCGGACCCGACCTGCCTGGCCAAAGGCGCAACTACGGTTGTAGATGCTGGTTCTGCCGGTGCCGATACGTTTCCAGGATTTCGGAAGTATGTAATCGAAGTCAGCGAAACGCGTATCCTGGCGCATCTTAACATCTCGTCGCAAGGGATGCTGACCGCTGAGATCGGTGAATTTGAAATTCCGGAATATGCTAATGTCGACAGAGCTCTGGCGACCATTGAACAGCATCGTGATTTGATTCTTGGTATTAAAGTACGGCTGTCAAAAGGGCGTATTGTAAGCGAGCGTTCCGGTCTGACACCCTTGCACAAAGCCCGGGAAGCGGCGGACGCGGCGGGTTTGCCCATTATGGTGCATCCTCAGGATGCGTGGTGCGAGTCCATCGATGACATCCTGGGGGTGATGAAAGACCGGGATATTTTGACCCACTGTTTCCACGGCACGCGCTGCGGCATTATGGACGAGCAAAACCGGATACGTGATTCGGTCCATGCGGCCATGGAACGAGGTGTGGTGCTCGATGTGGGCCATGGCGCCGGATCATTCGACTGGCACATCGTTGAATCTGCCATGGAGCAAGGCGTACTGCCTGAAACGATCTCTTCCGATCTACACATTTATAATGTGAGTGGCCCGGTTTACGATCTAACCGGCGTGGTGAACAAATTCCTGTATCTGGGCCTCTCGCTCGACGACGCCTTTTCTCGGGTGACGGATGTCCCCGCCGACCTCATCGGTCTGAACGGTAAAATCGGTACCCTGGCTGTCGGCGCTTGGGCGGATGCCGTGGTTTTCGAACGGCGACAGGGCACATTTCAACTGGAAGACTGTCGGGGACAGATCCGTACCGGCACACAGATATTAGCCCCTGTCACGGTAATCAAAGGGGGACGCGTGTATCGGGACCACGCGATCGGCATACCGGAGTCCGGCGCCGCTTCACCGCGATCATCCGCCTGGAGTCCCACAGCACATCGCCATCGCCATGAACACAACTGATCCACTTGACAATGATCGTTGAAAACGTGTTATTGGGCTACCTGTGTAACGTATCATAATAGCATTCACCGAATGATGGAAAGATATATGGCACAAATTGACAATCCGGCAGGCCAACATGTAAACAAGAGGTATTCTGAACCGGTATTGGGTTCTACGGATTACCCGATATCTTCTTACCATGATCTCATCATTTCAGATATTGATTTTCCGGAAAATGAAGAACGCCGCCGGGCGCATCTGGCCCTACGCCGTAAACGGGAGGCTGAAGCCCATTATCGTCAGGTCGATATCTGGTACAAACGCTATTTTGAACCGGGGACCTGGCTCAAGCGATTCATAAAACTGGCGCACCTGAAACAGTGGATGGAACGGAATGCGCTTGACGTGACGGTACGCCCCCTCGTCTTTGAGTTTCCATCCTTGCCAAAAGCATTCGACGGATTCCGGATCCTTCATCTTACGGATCTGCATATCGATGCCCACCCCGAACTGGCCGGTCGGGTAGGCGCCCTGCTCAAAGATATTCACGTCGACCTGTGTCTGGTGACTGGAGATTACCGGTTTGCCGTTGTAGGTCATTCAAAACGGGTCTATCATTACCTGGAGCAGGTGTTTACCCAGATCAACTCGGCCGGTGGCGTGCTCGGTATCCTGGGAAATCATGATGCGACAGATGATGTGGCAGCGCTGGAAGATCTGGGTGTTCGTGTGCTGTTAAATGAGTCCATAGAAGTCCATATGAATCATCAAAGTATATGGATTGCCGGTGTCGATGATCCGTATGCCTTTAAATGTGATGACCTGCCAAAGGCCTTACATCCTATTCCGGAATCTGCGTTCAAGATTTTGATGGCGCATACCCCTCAGCTCTATTCGGAGGCCGGCGATCGGGCGGTGGATCTTTATCTGTGCGGCCATACGCATGGCGGTCAGGTCTGTCTGCCGGGCGGTGGAGCGGTCATCAGTCACTGTAACACGCCTCGACGCTATCTATCGGGCCTCTGGGACTATAAATCTATGACCGGCTACACCTGTCCCGGTATCGGTGTATCCGGGGCGATTGCCCGGATGAATTGTCCCCCGGAGATCGCCCTTATAGAACTTCGTAGGGCGTGAGCCCTTAAAGGTTCCGCTTTGTCCGCGCTCTAATTCGCTTATATCAAAGCACTAAGCACAAAAACTCCTGAGGTTCCTCGCCCTCTGCGTAACCTCAGTTATTCATTGAAGGAAATCCTATCATGCCCATTCAACTTTCTGAAGAACAGATCGAGCAATATCATGAGGATGGTTATCTCGTCGTACCGGATCTTTTGAGGCAGGATGAAGTGGACGCTTTTCTAACGCATGAAGACCATCCGAACACGCAGGAACTGCGAAACGGCCTGCTAACGCACCTGACGGATCCCCAGTGGAATTATCTTGCTACCCATCCCAATGTAGCGGGCGTGGCCAGTCGGCTATCAGAAGGGATGCCGCGCATTGTACAGACGATGTATCTGGTCAAGGAGCCTGCGGAAAAGGATGAAGATCTGGGCGGTGCGGGAGTCTCTCTTCATCAGGATACGCATTATCTACCCAACGAACCGAATACCTTGATGGCCTGCTGGATTGCACTGAGTGATACGGACCCGGATAACGGGGGATTGTGTATCGTCCCCGGCAGCCATAAAGGCGCCCTGCGGGAGACGGAATTCAGCACGAGCCCGGAACATGCGAGTTGGCAGACAGAACATACCATGCGGGCGCCGGATGGCCGGGAATGGAAGGAGACTCTACACTCCTTTCATGTGCTTGGCATAGAGGATGACGACCTGGTGAAGCTGTCGGTCCCCCGTGGCGGTGGTGTGTTCTTTACCAGCCTGACCATCCACGGATCCTATGCCAACCGGTCGCATACCCGGCCGCGTCTGGCGTTTGCCGTTCATTATGTCAAAGACGGCACCTGGGTATACCGGACGGATGTACAGGAGACGACACTGGTGGAGAAAAAAACATGAGGCGGCTGAATGTGTTGTTGTTACCGGTACATCGGCTGTATTCGCCGTGGTGCGATGATGTTAAAGCGGCGATAGGTGTTCATCATAATTTGAAGGAACTGGATGACGATCAGCCGATGGCGCCTCAGTTTGCCGGTATCGATGTGGTCATTGATCAGGGAGGAAGCCGGGGGACGCCTGAGATGATGGATGCCGCAACAGACTGTAAGTTCTGGCAGGTACTGGGCACCGGGTTTGATCACTTTCCTCTGACCTATATTAAGAAAAAGGGCATTCCGGCAGGAAACACACCGGGTCTGTTCAGTGCCATTTCACTGGCAGAAACGGCGATGATGTACATAATCATGCTGTCCCGGAAATACAAGGAGAGTGTACATAATTTCCACGAAGGCCTGCTTTACCATCCACTCGGTTTTGAACTGTCCGGTAAGACGGTCGGCATCGTCGGTTTTGGCGCCAGCGGACGGGAACTGGCTGTTCGCGCCAAAGCCTTCGGTATGCGGGTCATGGGTATTGATGTACGTCAGATAGAGCAAGACGTACTGGCTACGATTCAGCCGGATTTCATGGGCACACCGGATGATCTGGACCGGGTGGTTGAAGAATGCGATTATCTATCGTTACATTTGCATCTGAATGAAGAGACGCACCATATCATCGATGCCCGTCGCCTGGCACTCATGAAGCCGACCGCCAGTGTAATCAACGTGGCACGGGGCGCTCTGGTAGATGAAGACGCATTATATCAGGTTCTTGCGGATGGGACGATCGGCGGCGCCGGCCTGGATGTGTTCGCTGAAGAACCGCCTGATCTCTCTCAACCTGTCTACCAGCTTCCGAACGTAATCGTAACGCCGCACATCGCCGGCGCCACAGATGGGACCTCTCGGCGTCGCGCCGCCTGTACTGCCGAAAATACGGACCGGATCGCACAAGGGTTAGAACCGTTGTATCGAATTGATCAGTAATTCCAAAATGTCCCATACCCCACCACGCATCGCTATCGGCTCCATATTTCAAGAGAGCAATGAATTCGTCGCCGTGCATACGGAACTCGATCTGTTCCGCAATACGTATGTCTATGAAGGCGACGATCTATTTCAACTGGCTGGTACAGAGGTCGAAATAGCCGGCATGCTGGCGGTCTGTAAGCAGGAGGAGGCCGAGGTCGTACCCCTTGCGGCTGCTTCTTGTGTGCCTGCCGGATCGCTTTCCGATGCATGTTACGGGTATCTGAAAGAGGCTGTATTGTCTCCGTTACGCGATGCAGACCGAGTAGACGGTGTCTTGCTGTCCATGCACGGCTCGATGACGGTCGTATCGGAAGGAGACCCGGAAGGAGATATGTTGGCAGCTGTCCGGGATTTACTCGGACCGGATATTCCGGTGGTCGTGACGCTCGATATGCATGCGCATGTCACCCGGCGCATGGTAGCGCTTGCCACCGCCCTGGTTGCATATACGCATTATCCCCATGATGATGCCTATACCACCGGTGAGCGCGGCGCCCGGCTGCTTTTCTCAACCCTTCATGGGGCTATAAAACCGACGATGGCCCTTGCGAAGGTTCCGATCCTTGCGGTCGGATGTAACGGGATGACGTTCGGTGACGGCCCGATGGCCCATCTGGAACGCCGCGCTCGGGAGCTGGAAACCCATGATAATATGCTATCCGTATCCTGTTTTGCCATACATCCCAATAACGATCAGCCGGATATGGGGTCCGGGGCGGTGGTCGTCACCGATGCTGATCCGGATCTGGCGGAAGAGACCGCCCGGTCACTGGCGACGGAATTATGGACGCGACGGCATGGATTATTGCCGGAAGTATGGTCCATTGAAGCGGCCGTAACCAGAGGCCGAGCGATAGAAGGCGGTCCGATTCTACTTGTAGACACGGCGGATTGCGCCGGCGGCGGTGCACCGGGGGACAGCGTGGCCCTCTTGCGAGGATTGATCAGCCTGAATATTACCGAGCGGACTTTCGTTATGGTTGTTGATCCCGATGCCGCCCAGACCTGCGCAGACGCAGGAATCGGTCAACAGGTGTCTTTGAAATTAGGCTATCATATGGATCCGGCCTGGGGAAAACCGGTCACCGTAAACGGCAACGTTCGGCTGCTCAGTGACGGCCGGTTTCTGTATACCGGTGGTATTTTCGGTGGCACCTGGGGGGCCATGGGCCTCTCCGCTGTACTTCAGGTCGGCGCCATCGACATCCTGATTATGTCCCGACCAACGTATGATTGGCGGGATGAGCAGTATCGGTCGGTCGGCTTGCATGCCGGGCAGGCGAAGTTTATCGGTATAAAAAATCCAATGAACTATCGATATGCCTATAAGGATGTCGCTAAAGCCTCATTCGTTCTCGACACGCCGGGACCAACCCCGGCGGACATCCGACGACTGTCATATAAGAAACGATCTCGCCCGTTTTTTCCATTGGACGATGAGATGGATGATCCTGAGATTAGCGTGGTCGTTAACCAGGGCGGCTTGAATGACTGAGAAAAATTACTAAATCACCCATAAGGAATCTCCATGACCCAACAAGAACTACTTGATAAGGCGGAGCAGTATTTCGTCGGTGGCGGCAACGGTGAGTTCCGTTTACCGCCGGAGGTCAATTTTGTTGTTTCTCGTGCTGCCGGCAGTAAGTTATATGATGTGTCCGGTAAGGAATATATCGATTTTCTCCTCGGTTCCGGTCCGATGATTCTGGGGCACTGCCATCCAGCCATCGTGGACGCCGTGCAACAACAGATCACGAAAGGCACCACATTCATGGTTCTCAACGAACCGGCTATCCATCTGGCAGAACGGGTGGTCGAGGCGGCGCCATGCGGGGAGAAGATCCGGCTGGTCATAACCGGTTCTGAAGCGGCTCTGTTCGCCATACGCGCCGCCCGCGCTTTTACGGGACGAGACAAATTTCTCCGTTTTGAAGGCGGATGGCATGGCGTCAGTGATACGACGTTGCACGGTTCCAGAACGCTGACCCCTGGTGATTATCCTGAGACTTCGCCTGATGGTGGCGGTATCCCGAGGGCCTGGTCGGCGGACGTGCTTGCCGTACCGTTTAACGATGTAGAGCGCGCTCGAACGGTCATCGAACAACATCACGAGGAACTGGCCGCGATAGTCGTTGAACCTTTACAACGTTGCATATTGCCTCGTCCAGGATTCTTCGAAGCTCTGCGCAAACTGGCTACAAGATACGGCATCATACTCATCTTCGATGAAATCGTCACTGGATTTCGGCTGGCCTGGGGCGGCGCACAGGAACGCTACGGCGTAACGCCTGACATCGCCACCTTCGGTAAAACGATCAGCGGCGGCTACCCCATGGCGGCGCTTTGTGGCCGGGCGGACGTCATGGATGTGATGGACGGCTGGCGTCCGGCGGATGATCCGAAACGCGTGATTGCATCGGGTACATTTAATGCCAACCCCATTGGAGCGGTAGCCGGCATGGCCACGCTCGATGTGCTGGAACAGCCCGGTACATACGAACGGTTATTCGAGATGGGAGACCGTATTACCCGCGAGATCGTATCCATGGGCAAGGAGTTTTCCATACCGCTGCTGGTCGGCGGCGAAGGCCCGGTCCTGCAAATTCTGTTTACGACCGATACGGAAATTATCGACTATATGTCCATGTTCCGGGCCGACAAGCAGAAAGCCTATGTATATGGCGTGGAGATGATCAAACGCGGGTGTTTCGTTACGCCGTATGAAAAAATATACCTGTCTCTGGTTCATACGGATGAAGACATCGACCGGCTGTTGGAAGCTTCTCGAGAGGTACTGCGAGATGTGATTGCGAAAATGTAGAGACGATCCGTGTATGTGTTTAGGTCATATATCCTGCATCCAAACGGAGTATAGCATGAAAAACGTCTTACTGCTGGGGGCATCCGGGAACATTGCGCCTCATATTATCCCCGGACTGGAACAGTATTACAACCTGCGTCTGGCGGATATCAAACCACATCCCACCGGCAAGCCGGTAATGATGGTGGATATGGGGGACTATCAGCAGGTGCTGGAAGCGGCTCGCGGTATGGATGCCATCATGAATTGGACCGTCGTTCGCGACAAACCCGATCTGAGCTTTATCGTCAGTACGCGAGGCGCCTATCATGTGATGAAAGCCGCAGCGGAACTGGGCATCAGGAAGGTGCTGCAAACCGGTCCGGAGATCATTATCCAGGGATATCGGCATGATTTCGATATCGGTGATGTTCCGCAGGCGCCGGGGACCGGCTATTATATGCTCACCAAACATCTGGCTATGGAAATCTGTAAATCATATGCCCGTAAATACGGCATTCAGACCATCTGTTATCAGTTCAACGGCTTGAACGCCAAACCCCATGAGCCGGTCAAGAATGCCGACTTCCCACCATTTACCATCGTCTGGGAAGATCTGGTCGAAGCCTGTCGATTGGCCATCGAGATCGAGTCCGTGCCGGATAATTTCCAGGCGTTTAATATGAACAGCTACCTGGCCCAGGGGAAATATACAATCGACAAAGCACGACGGATTTTGGGGTACGAACCGAAAGAACGAGTAGAGGCTTATTATAAACGCCCGGTTTGTTAAATCACCAATCAGTCAATCATCCAATCAGTCAATGAACTATCTCGTAACAGGCAGCAGTTCCGGTATCGGCGAAAGCGTTGCACGTAAGCTGGTGGAGAACGGACATTCCGTTGTCCTGTTCGCACGGCGCGCTGATTTATTGGATACCCTGACCGAATCACTGAATGCGACGTATGATACCGTACGCGCTGTGGCCGTGGCAGGTGATGTGGGCCAATGGGCTGATTGTGTTCGGGCGGTAGATGCCGGTTTCGAGATATTTGGCCGGCTGGATGGGCTGGTGAATGCCGCCGGTGATTGGGTTGATGATCCGCTGGCAGAGGCGGCGGTGGCGGATATCCAGCGGTTTATACAGACCGATGTGGTCGGTGCAACGCTCATTACAAGAGCAATTTTACCTGTGTTGAAAGCACACAAAGCAGGCCGTATTGTACATATTAATGGACTACAGGCTTTCATACGCCAGCGGCCACCGGTATTGTATGCGGCCGTTGAGTCTGCTGTCCGCGGATTGTGCGAAAGCCTTCGCTGGGAGGCGGCTGAATACGGGGTCCATGTCGGATGCATCACCTTGGGCAGCGTTGCCAATACCGAGGCAGATCATCCTGAGCCGAGTATACTGATGACCGATGGCCGCCGGAAATGCCTGAGCCGATCGGAAGTCGCCAGGGCGGTGCTTTTTATGTTGTCACAGCCCGATGGCGTCAATGTGGATGAAATTATATTGACGCCATTGGGGCAGAAGTTTTGAGAATGAGGATGTAGAATGAAAATCACCCGGTTTGAAGTGACACCGTTGATACAGCGGGGCTTGTTGCTGAAAGTGCATACAGATGAAGGGCTTGTCGGGTATGGATCACCGATGAATTATGAGCATGGGCGGACGGTGGAGCGGGCGATTCATGATATGGGGGACTATCTGATCGGTCGTGATCCCAGGCAGATCGAGGACCACTGGCAGACGCTGTTCCGGTCCAGCTACAGCCGCCAGATGCCGATTATGTTATCGGCGCTTAGCGGTATCGAACACGCGTGCCTTGATATTTTAGGTAAATCACTTGATGTTCCAGTCTGGCGGCTGCTCGGCGGCTCCTGTCGGGACCGCATACGCGTGTATGGCGGTACGGGAGGGAACACGCCGGAAGAGTATGCCGCCAACGCCAAAGCGCGTGTGTCGGAAGGGTTTACTGCCGTTAAATGCACCCCCTTCCCCGATCCGGTTAGATATGTGGATAGCCCGGCCATGACCGATTCCATCGTCGCACGCGTCGCCGCTATTCGTGAAGCGGTGGGCCCTTCCATTGATATCGGTATCGATTTTCACCGGGTGGTCAGTCCTGCGATGGCCAAATTGCTTTTGAAGGAACTGGAGCCCTACAGGCCCATGTTCGTCGAAGAGCCCACCCATCCGGAGAACGTGGATGCCCTACTGGAAATCACGCGTTCAACAACCATTCCGATCGCGACGGGGGAGCGTAACACCACGCGCTGGGGGTTCCGGGAGATAGTAGAGAAAAAGGCGGCGGCGATCCTTCAACCGGATATCCGGCATTGCGGCGGTATTCTGGAGATGCGGAAGATCGCCACCCTGGCTGAGATCCATTATATCGCACTCGCCCCTCATTCCGCTGCCGATCCGGTCGGTGTAGCCGCCTCCATACAGGCGATGGCAGCCACCCCCAATTTTATGATTCAGGAATATGGTGGCGGGGCCGGTGATTCTCTGTTCGTGGAACCGCTCGCATTTAAGGACGGATTTATCGAACTGCCTCAAAAACCGGGACTGGGTTTTGAAATTTCAGAAGAAGGCCTCGAAAAAAACCGCGCAACCTCCTGGCGTCTTCGTACCATGCGCCGTCATCCCGATGACAACGCCTTCTCCGATTTCTGACGCGGATGACACGTGCCCTTCTCTCTGATGGTAACATGCAGGGGATACATATTATGACGCGCTATGGATATCTCTCCGCCATTATTATCTGGTTCGTCGCCTGCTCGACCGAGGACACCTCGTCAGCTATAGAGGCGCCCGACTTGGATGCGGCACAGAACTCCTCCGTTCATGCGGATTCAGTCTCTGCGTCCTGGTCCCCGCCGCGTCCCAGGTCTCTAGATGAACGGCGTACCGAGCGGGAGAGG
>CAJXCW010000139.1 GCA_913051705.1 uncultured bacterium | reverse complement strand
AAATTAACATCCCCCTACTATCAAGTAACTTACGAATAGAATCGGAATAAGAAGATAGTGACTTGTATTCTATAAGATGAATCGAAAGAAAAAGATAAACGACAGTTTTTAAAAGTTCTGAAATGTAATATAATTAGTAGGTCTCACTGGTCTGGTACCGGTATGACTTTTTGCTGTAGGTTTGATGGCAATCATAATAATATTCATGAGCAACCGCATACCATCATGAAACCCTCCGACGCACACGCGACCCGATGTATTTTCTCCTGGAACCGGACATCGCCTTTTACTATTCCATAAAACTGACAACAGCAAAAATGGAAGATGTAATAGAAAAGATAGGTGCAGTATCCCCCTATCTTACCAGGGTATCGCCTATTGGCTGACCGGATATGCCTTTCGGATTGATCTACAGTGGTGGCTGTTTGCGATTCCGGTTCTGCTGGTGACCCTGCTTGCCATGACGACAGTAGGTCTGCAGGCGCTTAAAGACGGTCTACGGAATCCGGTGGAGAATTTAAGGAGGGAATGGAAGGGCGGGAGGATGGGAGGTCGTGAATGGAAACGCTTTTCCTTCCACCCCGGCCCCTCACGAGCTGCACGACAGCATCGAACACCCCGGGCGTTGCCGTGCCCAGTCGGGTCGTTTCTGCGCGTATTCTTCCTGGTCCGGTTGCTCGTCGTACGGTCGGCGTAGCAGGTCCAGCAAGTCGTTGACCAGACTGCGGTCACCCTGCTCGGACTGGTCGATAGCGAGTTGAGCCAGGAAGTTTCGCAGGACGTATTTCGGATTGACGGCGTTCATCCGGGATCGGCGCGTCTCATCAGGCGTTCCGTCTTGCCGAACACGCCTGATGTAGTTGCGTATCCATACCCCCGCCCGGCTCTTGTACTCGTCCGTTAACTGTTCCGGCACATAGTACGCGTCCATAAGAGGTACCATGAGGTCTTCATGATTGACCTCGTCCAAATGCTCGACGCCTATATCTACCAACGCCAGCTTACGGTAGAAGATGGTCATGTCGGTTTCCACGAGGGGAAGGATGTCCAGAAGTTCTGTAATCAGCGTGTCGTCCATCTCAGGATCAAATTTATTCAGTCCAAGTTTTTTAGCCATCATGGTCCGTCGGCCTTCTTCATAGATTTCCGGATATCGGTTCAGAGCCTGCTGCAACGGTTCAACTTCCCCGATCAGGGGATAAATGGCATTGGCAAACTGGGCGATATTCCAGTAGGCGATCTGCGATTGATGGCCGTATCTATACCGGCGACCTTCGGCATCTGTGGTGTTCGGCGTCCAGTCGGGATCATAATTTTCCAGCCAGCCGTAGGGACCATAGTCGATGGTGAGACCGAGAATCGACATATTGTCCGTGTTCATCACACCGTGGACAAATCCCACCCGCATCCAGTGGACGATCATCTCCGCCGTCCGGCGGCACACCTCTTCGAACCAGGCGAGATAGATTTCCGGCGTGTATGACCCCGATGACTGTTCGCTAAGATGAGGAAAATCTGTACGGATGGTATAATCCGCCAACTGACGCAGCACCTCTATTTCACTACGCGTCGCAAAAATCTGAAAACTTCCGAAGCGCGTAAATGAGGGCGAGACCCGGCAAACGATAGCCCCCGGTTCCTGTTGCGGGTTGCCGTTGTAAAACATATCCCGGACCACCTGTTCGCCTGTCAGCACCAGGCTCAGGGCCCGCGTGGTGGGGACGCCCAGATGGTACATGGCTTCGCTGCACAGGAATTCCCGTACCGACGAGCGCAAAACGGCCAGACCGTCCGCTGTACGTGAGTAGGGCGTGGGACCGGCGCCTTTGAGTTGCAACGCCCATCGTTTCCCCTGCCGATTGACGATCTCACCCAGATTAATCGCCCGCCCGTCGCCGAGTTGTCCGGCCCAATTGCCGAACTGATGACCGCCGTAGCAGGTGGCATACGGGTCCATACCCGGCAGTAGTTCGTTGCCCGCGAGGGCATTTACGAAGGCGTCGGATTCTACAAGCTCACCGGGCAGATCCAGCAACTCGGCCACCTCACACGCATAGGCCACCAACTCCGGCCTGGCGACTTTGGCAGGCTGCACCCGGGAATAACAGGCCTGCATCACCTGACGACGGTAGTTCGCCCCTTCCGGATCGGCAGGCAACTCGCGGGTAAAGCGGTTATCGAACGGTAAATTGTCCAGGCGGGTTGTAAATTCTTCTGTATGGATCATAATAAAAACCTTCTTTGATAACAGTCTGATGCACCGCAGCATTCAGCAGCCGTGTTCCGTCGTCCTACACCTGCTGGAGTCGGTCTTCGAACGCGTCGCAGAGCGTCATGAGCCTGTTTTCCTGAAATTTGATCCCGAAATTCGCATGTAAGGTAAGTAAATGGGCTGTAATAGATCAAGTATTTCCAGTTGTAATAGACCGCGAAGTACCTTATTTTGGCTATGTAATACCAATTGCCAGGTGAAAGGCCATGTATAAATACCTGTAACAAAATGAAAATAACACCCTTTTCAATCATAATTCACAATTCACAATTCAACAATTGGTATAATATGCATGATATACTAAGAAAATAAAAATACCCTGTTTCTCTCCGGTGCGCCCCGTGGTTAAGCTTCCACAAGAAAGGCCGTCTCATGACCGCATCCAATCGCCCGAATCTACTCTACATCCACTCTGACCAGCATAGCCCGTACGTCACCGGTTGTTACGGTGATCTGCTTGTCGAAACCCCGAATCTGGATGCGCTGGCTGCTCGTGGTGTGGTGCTGGACAATGTCTACTGTCCTTCGCCGATTTGTGTGCCATCGCGTATGTCGATGCTTTCCGGTCGGTATCCGCATGAAAACCAGGTGTGGACCAATGGCCATATCCTCGACTCCGGCATACCTACTATGGCGCATGCTATGGGGGCCGGTGGCTACAGACCGGTGCTTATCGGTCGTATGCATGCCATTGGACCGGATCAGTTGCATGGCTATGCGGAGCGTCTGGTGGGTGACCACGGTCCCAATCAACTTGGGGGACAGGGTGTGGATCACGGCGAGTTGTCCGGGACCGCAGGACCGGACCGTATCAGCCTGAAGAAATCCGGGCATGGTCAGAGCGCCTATCAGGTACACGACGAAGAAGTGACAGCGGAGACAGTGGACTATCTGAACCGGCTCGGCGCAAAAAAACAGGCCGGGCAACCCCCAGAACCGTTTTCTCTTTCAGTGGGGTTCATGCTGCCGCATCAGCCGTTCGTAGCTCGGCGAGAGGACTATGCCCATTACTACGACCGTATTACGCCGCCTCGGACAAATGAATCGTTCTCTGATGCCTTACATCCTTACATGAAGTGGTGGCGAGAGGCCTGTGGTATCGAAGCAGTTACAGAGGGAGAGACGCGGCGGGCGCGAGCGGCGTATTGGGCTTTGACAGCCCGTATGGATATCCTGATCGGGCAGATTCTGACTGCTTTGAGGGAAAACGATCTGGAAGAGAATACCCTCATCGTCTACTCATCTGATCATGGAGAGCAGGTCGGCGAACACGGCCTCTGGTGGAAACAGACTTTCTATGAGGATTCGGTAAAGGTGCCTGCGGTCCTCTCCTGGCCGGGCCATCTGCCCGAAGGTATTCGCAGCGACCGTGTGATCTCCTCTCTGGACCTTAACGCCACCATGCTCGATGCCTTGACCTGTCCGCCCCTGCTCCACTCACGAGGCCGGAGTCTGTTACCGCTATTGACCAAACCGGATCAGACCGACTGGGATGACGTGGCTTTTTCCGAGTTCTGTCAGGATAAGGCCGGCGGCGGCGGTCCGTTTCCTGAGCAGAGTGTCATTCAACGTATGATCCGCCGGGGCCCCTGGAAACTTAACTACTATCACGGTTACCCCTGTCAGCTATTCAATCTGGAGGAAGATCCGCGGGAAACAATGGATCGTGCTACGGACCCGGCATGCTTAACTATCATTGAGGATTTGAAGGCGGAATTGTTCAACGGTTGGGACCCACAGCAAGTGGCCGAACGTATGGTCGCTCTGCGCCAGGATAGAGATATACTGGCTGCCTGGGGAAAACACGTACAGCCGCCTGATTCTATCCGCTGGAACCTGAAACCGGAGATGGACTATCTGGATGAGAATCAGATGAAAGGGTAAGAGGGTGAAACATCCTGATCGGAGGAGATGAACGTAATGAGTGAAGAATTGACCGGTACAATCGTACCGCTGGTGACACCGTTTGACAAAGAGGAGAAATTCGACGGCGGCGGTATGACGGGGCTGATCGACTACATCATAGATCAAGGCGCTGATGGCATCATGGCCACAGGGCTTACAGGGGAAGGGCTGCTTCTTTCACCGGATGAATTGCCCGGCAACTTATGGAAGCCATGCATGTGTTGGGGGATCCTGTCCTTAGCCCGTCGTATCTATTATGATCAGATCCTGCCTGTGGTCGATATGCTGGCAAAAAATAACAACCCCACCGGAACCATCACTGCCGGCGTTGCCGCACGCGGTGTGGAGGTCGGTATCCCTCGACGCCCCGGCAGCGGTGTCAATGCCGTAGATCAGGAGAGATTAGCCGCGTTGGTGCGTCGTATAGAACAATTGGAATGAGAAACCGATTTATTGTTGAACCGCGCAGCGCTCGCTGAATCCCACAGGGATCAGCAATTATGATTGTTGACCCGTGTACCATGAGGTGCCATCCACCATGCACGTTACCGTCTGTCAACTTGATAACCGGCAGGGCTATCTCGACGTGATGCTTGAGGCGCTTTCGGCCTATATAAAAGATTCGCGAACCGACTTTTTACTCCTACCGGAGATGTGTTTTTCCGAATGGTTAGCCGCTGATCCCGAGCCGGATGCAGACCGCTGGCATGCGGCCGTCGCAGACCATGCCCGGTATATCTCGGAACTGGAGCAGCTGGGCGTGCAGGCGGTGATGAGTACGCGCCCCATCGTCCGCAAACACGGCAGCTTTCGCAACGAGGCGTATCTATGGACGCCTGAATCCGGTCCGCAATCCGTCCATGAGAAGTATTATCTACCGGACGAGGTGTGTTACTGGGAGAACACCTGGTATGACCGTGGCGAACGCCGATTTGATCTTTGCCGGGCGCTCGGTATGCGCATCGGCGTGCAGATCTGCACGGAAATGTGGTTCTTCGAATGGGCGCGTCACTATGCGGCTTCCAGGGCGGATTTACTTTGTGTGCCCCGCGCTACCCCACATGGCTCGGTAAAAAAATGGCTCGCAGGTGGACAGGCCGCAGCGGTCTGCTCAGGCGCTTACTGTCTATCTTCGAATCTCTGGAATCCGCCCGGCGGTAGAGCCAATTGCGGCGGTCTGGGCTGGATTATCTCGCCAGACGGGGATATTCTGGCCGAAACGAGCACAGAAGCTCCATTTGTGACCGTCGAGGTTGATCTCGAATTTGCTCGTCAGAGTAAGAGAACCTATCCGCGCGATGTTCCTGAATAGTCAAACAGATATGCCCTACCGATTCACATACCGAGAAATCGCCGAAGCCTTGCAGGCGGCCCTGCGTGACGATCCTTTTTTCAGCGCGATGGAACGCAGTGTATCCGAGGATATCAACGAGGCAAAGGAGGCCATGATCAGATACATGGATTATTCCATGGTGGAAGCCCGAAAATACGGCGAATTATATCTGCCGGAAGGCAAGCATTACGGGGCATCTATCTGGTCGAAACCGCTTGACGAGAAGTTTGCGAGACAGAAATCCATCGAGAAGATGACGTTTATCCTGGAACATATGAGGGAGGGCAGTTTAAAGACCTATTCAGCGATTGTAGACTTTATGTCTGAGCAGGCCAATGGTCTCCTGCCTGAAAACATCTGGTATCTGTCCATTCTTGCTATTGATCCGGTTTTTCAAGGTCAGGGATTAGGCACGGGGCTTGTTGAAACGATCATTGGTAAAGCGGACGGGATGGGGATACCGACCTATTTAGAGACCTATACGCCTGAGAATAAAACCTTTTACAAACGATTAGGTTACCGGGAAACCGCTCCCATCCTGGAGCCGGTTACGGGTGCTGAGTATTCGATCATGATACGGGAGCCGGCTTGAGACCAGACCGCCCCATTACCTACCAGGTAAGTGAACTCATTTACCATGTCGTATCGGCGTAGAAAGATCGTATTCTGGAATCCGACGTAATAAGCTGTAGTCCATGAATCATAGCAGTCGCGACAATGGTTCTATCTGCCGGATCTCGGTGATCCCAATCAAGGTCTATGTTGGCGACCCAGATTCGATCATCGACCGGCAGGATGTTCAGGCCGGCTACGGTTCGTAATCGTTCGTTAAAGGACCATACCGCTTCATTTTCGAAAACTTTCCATAATGCGTTTTGAAGTCTCCGGGTAGTTCAATGTGGCACGGATCATCGCCATGGTACCCATATGGTAGGCTTCATGCCAGCCATAGAAGATCAAGGCGCCGAGAACCGTCTTTACATGCGGAGGCGCCATCGGTTTGTTAATCACCGTTTGAAGAATATCTTCTGTCGCATCGGGCAGCACCCTTTCCACCCCGTCGTGCAGTTCATTCCACACATCCATCAACGCCCGGAAATCATGCTCTTTCGAGCCGTCTGCATCCAGAGCATCTGAGATCGGTTTCTTAAATCATTTTGATTGAGGACCGTCCAGCAGGTGGATCGTCTCCTCGCGTAGCCGGCACAAATGTCCTACGGTCCAGGTTACCGATGAGCCTGTCTGACCGCGCATACGCCATACGGCATGCTTCTCAGACAGGTCATCGGTCAACAGCCCCATGATAAAGTGATTGTACCTGAAGGTTTCCAATATGGGGGCAATGGTGTTCATGTTTTCATTAATCCTTTACTGGCGTGATATGACAATGCCGCTTCAGTTTTTCAGATCGGTATCTATAGGCGGTATATCACTGTTGATATACCGTCCTGGTGTATTCTTCCGTGTTGGCTCCACGCTGAAGTCGGCGACCCAGGGTTCTCGGAAGTAGGCCTGTTTTTCACGTGGCAGCCCGGCAATCACCTCCGGGGCAATCGTCAGACGGTGCCAGTGGGTGGCGATGTGGGAATAGGCGTTCAAAACGATGACGCGCGGGTCATCCCGCTCCCATATAGGTCCGGCATGGCAGCTATTTTCGGTGAAGAACACAGCGCTGCCGGCCGGACAGGAATAACTTCTGGCGAACCCACTGCGTTTGTCCGGTTCGAGTGACAGATGATCCGGATGCATGGGGAAGTTGGCTTTGTGACTGCCGGGAATAAACCAGGTGCCACCGCCACGGGCTTCATCAATCTCGGTGAGTTCGAAGATCACCCGTACCATACCAGCGAAAATACGACCGTCATGGCATCGATACCCGAAAATGGGATCATTCTGACGCGGACCGCCGCCATGAAACTCACCATGCTGTTCTCCTTTTTCCCGCCAGGCGCAGTAGCTGTTTTCGATCCGGATATCTTCAGCGATGATCTCATGCAACACGTCGATCACCTTCGGATGATCAATCAGGAGGCTCGACGGCCCGCTCGGTACCTGACGGTGCGCCGGCGGCAGAGAGGTGTTGTCGTATCGAATGCGGTAAATCTGATCCCTGATTTCGGCTGTTTCCTCCGCAGTTAAGATAGCGGGACGGACCAGATACCCGTTCAGATCAAATCGAAATCGTTCTTCGTCAGTCAGAGCCATACGTTCTACTCCTGAGTCCTGAGATGGAATACATAATCCTGTTCGTATGATGCACAGAAAGCTGATGAATTTTAAATATAGCGCATGTATCCATCTAAGCAATCGAAAACAGCCTCGACTTTCACACCAGAGCAGACAGACTTATGTATAAGGAAAATGTAAACGTATATTACAGACATATGATATAGCTGTAGCATTCGGAGTAAACACGACATGAAAGTCATGCAACTAACCAGTGTAAACATAGGTCAGGCACAAACGGCGGTGGAGATTATGACTGGTGGACCGGTGAACTCGCCCGTACAGTTACGCCTGCCGCATTCGGCGAGAATCTGACCATCGGCACCCTGGAAAGCGCATTATTCCGCATCGGCGATCGGCTGCACATCGGCGAAGTCATACTGGAAGTCACAGCGACGCGTATCCCGTGTGACACCTTTGCAACGCGTATGGGCGATCCGACGTTTATAAAGCGTTTTCGAAAAGCAGGACGCCCGGGGCTCTATTGCCGGGGCGGATTAATATAGAAACTTTTATTAAAATCAGAATGCATCACTCAGCCTCAGCCGTGCGCTATCTCATCATAGGCCTGGTCAACGAACCATTTGTGGGCCTCACGCAACTTCTCTTCGTCAAGGTCGTCTTCGGCGAATTCGGGAATTTTAAATGCAACGCGCAATGCGGCGCAAAGATCCCAGTAGGGGAGGTTGGTGAACGCGATGGGATTCATGGATTGATAATGACAGGTGAAACCCTGCATAGCCTCCATACCGAAGGCGCACAGAATCTCAAATCGGCCATTGGCCACATCAGCAAGTGGGTCGCCAAACTGCGCATCCTCCCAGTCGATCACCGCTGCGAGCCGGCCCTCTTTCCACAATACATTGCCCGGCCAGAAGTCGCCGTGCAGCAGAACGGATGTATTCCGCTGAGTAAGGGGCCAGGCCGCTTCCAGCGTGTCTCGAATACGACCCTCGCCTATGGATTCATCCAATTTTCCAGGCCGGGTTGTAAAGTTTTCGGCATATATCCTGGCTTGCTCAGGAAGAAAGGATAGGTCCTGGTTGGAGACATCTATCCGATGGATTCCGGCCAATTGCGTGGCCATCTGAAGCATGGTGTCATTTAAATCAGAGGGCGCGAAATCCGTTTCTCCCTCGATGTATTCAATGACCAGGTAGGGCGTGGGGAAAATTCGGCAGGATGTATCGAGATGGACAGGCGCCGGCGTGGCCAAACCTGCGGATTGCGTTATTTGTAAGAGTTTGAATTCGTCCTGGGCGACATCCGGATTTTGTTTAAGATCCACCTCACCATGACGCCGTACCACCATTTTTTGTGCCCGACCATCTGGCCGCTCTACCTCAAGCGCCGTTACCTCCGCAGAAACCCCGCCCGGCAATGCCCAAGCTCGAAGTAACACGCTATGGGGGTCGATCCTATAAACTACGGATTCAAACTTACCATCTTCTTTCGGTGCGGTCATTGAGTGTATCCTGAACCTGTATGGCGATCAGGCCGGCAAAATCTAAAATTATCACCGATCCGGTTCATCCGGGTAATCGATGGCCCAGACACCGGCGCCGGTTTCGTTATCCGGTTTCTTCGCCCAGAGCGATAAGAAGTCCTCAGGCGCCTGATGCCTGGCGAGGTTTGCCATGAATAAGGCATGCAGATCGTTGACCACGGCTTTGTGATCATCGGCGAGGTTGTTGGCGGCCAGTGGATCAACGATCAGATCATAGAGCTCTGGCCGGCCATACGCTCCTACGGGCGCATATCCCCAGCGATCTGTAACCAGAAACGGCATGGTCGCTCGCCGGGGTGGATTTGCGCTTTCCGTTTTGATATGACAGCCGCTGACCGCATAGTCCCGGTGGGCGTTCTCGCCGTTCAGGACAGCCTGTGCAAAGGAGAGTCCATCAAATGGCTTGGGCGGTTCGACCGTGACACCCGCCAGATCGCAAAGCGTCGGGAACAGGTCTATCGGTTGGGTGATTAATGGGAGGCTTTGGCCGCGGGGTACATCACCGCCGGCGACCAGCAACATGGCGTGTCCGATCTCCGGATAAATAGGCCAGTACCGGCCGTCGGTCTCCTGAATGTTCGACTTGCCGGTGCGATCATGTTCGCCCAGAGACATGCCGTGGTCGGACATGACGACGACGATGGTGTCGTCCCACAATTGCAGGTCCTCCATCTTTTGAAGAACCTGACCGATGTGCCGATCTACCATCTCGGCTTCGGCGGCGTAGTGCGCCCAGAGGTTATGCAACTCTTCCGGCGTATAGGCTGATGAGGGGCCGTAATTCGGGTGCATCATGGGCGGTCCGTTGTAATCGGGGTCGTATCGGCGAACCAGGTATTCGGGCGGGTCCCAGGGCTCGTGCGGGTCGAAGAAGTCCACCCAGAGAAAGAAGGGATCGGCTTCGCTGTTTTCTTCCAGCCATCGGACGGTGGTGCTGGCGGTACGGGATGAAAAGACGTCGGTTTCGTAGCGATAATACCGATTCGTCCAGCGATGTTGATTGACCATTGATTGTCCACGGTAGATCGGATGCAACCGGGTTTTATCGTCCGGCACGATCATTTCGATCGGATCATTCAGGTGCAGCAACGGTTTGTCACCCTCCTGACCGCGATGCTGATAGGCGGCATCGAAGCCATGCTGAAATCGGGCATTGAACAGATGTGGACAATCACAGATCAACTGTGTAGCGTAGCCTTGCTTACCGAGCATCTGCCCGGCGTGGTTGGGACCACTCTGATCTATCGCCTGCCAGCCGTAATGCGGCCAACCCAAAACACCGGTCGTAAAGTCGGTCCGATGCGGTATGGTCGGAAAACTCCCCATATAGCAATTGGTAATCTCCGTCGCCCGCTCGGCGGCAAACCGATCCAGTTCAGGCGTCCTGACAGGCCGCTCGGCCCGGTTGCACAGATTGTCGTGGCGGAAGGTGTCCGTGATGAGAACGACGATATTTTTGTACATGATGATTTCCTTTAAGCGGCGCTAAGTCCGTCCGGCTGTTACAGAGAATCCGGCGTCCACCATTAACGTCTGGCCGGTGATCATGGCTGCATCCGCACCGGCCAGAAAATAAACCGCCGAGGCGATATCATGAGGTTCGGCGGGTCGGCCCAGTAAACCGTACCCCTGGCTCTGCGTCCGCAACTGCTGCGGTGAAACGCCGTCGGTCTGAGCTCTGCGTTCGTGAAAATCGGTGACGGTAAATCCCGGACACACGGCATTGACGCGTATGCCGTCTTTGCCGTGCGCGACGGCCAAACTGCGTACCAGTGACAGTACCGCCGCTTTGGTCGCATCATATAGCGGCATGTCCGCCCTGCCGACCAGCGCATTGGCGGAGGAAATGATGACTATGGCGCCGCTGCCCTGGGCCATCATACTCGGCAAAACCGCCTTGCAGCTATACGCTACGCCCTTCAGATTGACGGCGATGATCTTCTCCCAGTCCGCCTCGGGCGCATCAAGGATACTGCCATATACGCGTGCACCGGCATTAGCGACCAGTACGTCAATGCGTCCCCAGTGTCCCAGGGCTTCCTGTGCCCAAGCTTGACTGGCCGCCGGGTCCGACACATCCCCCTCATAAAAGCGTGCTTCACCGCCCTCTTCTGTGATCGTATCACATACCTGTCTGCCATCTAATCGCGCCATATCACCGATCAGAACCCGCTTGCCTTCGCGTGAAAATCTAATTGCGCAGGCCTTACCGATACCGGCGCCTCCGCCCGTCACGATACACACCTGTTCCGTTGCCATCTCCGTGCCCTCCGTGGTTAAAGTTCTTCAGGGAGAGCCGCCACGATGTTCTGAATGATCGTTTTCGCGAAAAGGGACGCCTCGCGGCTGTTACTCTCGTTGCCCTGTCGTACGACCACCAGATCCAGACTCGGGATCACGTAACTGTGATTCAGGTTATGGCCGCGAGACATGAAGGTGTCTTTCGGCACGTTTTCCCATTCATCCTGAATCCAGAAGGTGTAACCATAGTTCCTCGGCGTGGTCCCGTCATCCCGCACAAAGCGGCGGGTGGCCAGGTTCATCCAGGCTTCCGGCACCAACTGCATTTGGCCCCATCGGCCTTTGTTCAGCCACAGGTAGCCCAGTCGGGCGAAATCCCGGGCGGTGCATCGGAATGTGCTACCGACGATGGAGTTGTAGCCGTACGGGCTGGCGCTCCGGTCCGCGCCATAGGCATTGCATCCTTCGCTGCCGCCTCTACCCCATCCCGGCTCACTGGAAAAATTCAGTTCCTGATCGTTTGAATACGGCATCTCCTGGTAGGCGTTGTCCCGCAGGCCGATCGAAATGCCTATCTCCCGGAGCACCCGATCATACAGATACGGACCGATCTCTTCCCCCGATATATTTCGCATCGCCAGGGCCATCTGTTCCATACCGAAATTGCTGTAATTAAAATCAGCGCCGGGTTCGAACAACAGGGTGTGATGGTCGGGTATGTCATCAAAACGCCACCAGCCGAAGCAATACTCATACATCTGGAACGCACCGGAATAATCAGGATAGTAGCGCCGGGCGCTCGGTGCCAGCCACGGCTCCCTTGAGTCATGCCCCGAGGTCATGGACAGCGCATGCTTGATTTTTATATTTTTCTTCCGATCATCTGTAATCGGCTGATCCCATATCTGAGGGATGAGCGTCTCCTCACGACTGGCGCCCACCAGCAGGGTATCCAGATTAACCCGGTCCTTATATTCTTCGAGAAAAACGCCAACAGCTGTCCCGAAGACGGATTTCGTGGACGACTTCATGTCGTTGCATGTCGTCGCCGTCCAGGGTTGCGGACCGCCCGCCGTGCCCGTTACATAGCTCTCGCCGATAAGGTGCCCCTTATAGATAATGACCAGCGCGCCGCCGTTACGCCCGGTGAAAAAATCATTATGGTCATGGGCGTTAATGGCTCTGTTCAAACGATCTGCATTGACACCAAGCGCCTCCGGATCTTCCACATGCCAGCCACCGTTCTGTTCAGATGGCGGAAAGTGATCTATATTGGTCATGGCTGCTCCACTTTATTTCAAGGTGGGCAGGATACTCTCCTTACCTGCCCACCTTGCCCACTACACGCCCTCAATCTCCTGTGCATGTAAATAACGGTCAATCGATTCCTTCATTGGCATCTCGCCGCTGGCAACTGCCGGTTCATAGGCCTCATACCAACCCGGGATCAAAGACCGTGCTTCACGGAACTCCGCCAGTTTCAGTCGGGCGAAATCACCGCTTTCCGCCAGATAACCGCTCTCGTGAAACAGTCTTTCCGTGAGGGCTCGGTCGTATTCGAGGCGTATGATATCCGCCGTCCAAGCACCTTTCGTAAGCGTCAACTGCGCATACGCCGCCCGATGATCTCTATCGAACGGCTGCCCGACCGAACCCACATTGACAATTAAGGTGTCGTCCACCATGCGGACCAGAGGACGATGGGTATGGCCAACCAGAAAGACTGCCGGCGCCGGTGCGATTTTTTCGCGTAGTTCTTCGTCCGTACTCCAGGGGAAAATGCCGTCGCGATTGCCCAGCATGGATGCATGAACCATGCGTATTTGAGTCCCGGCTGTTTCCTCTGATTCCCACTCATCAGGTAACGCCGCCAATGGTTCAATGAGACCTTCCATCTGATCGAAGGTCCAGCGGGCGTGAAGCTGTATTTCATAGGTCGGTCCCGAAGTCGGCCAATCCCCTTTCAGGTAACTCAGTACATAATCCTCGTGGTTTCCCTTGATGAGCGGCCAGCCCTCCTGTTCAGCACGCGCCAGAACCAGCTCGAAGCAAACCCGTGGTTGCGGACCGCGATTGATGATGTCACCGCCGACGAGTATCTGGTCAGGTCGCCAACGATCAACATGGTCCAGAGTCGTTTCCAATGCAGCCAGATTGCTGTGAATGTCGGCCAGGACGGCCATTTTCATAAGTGCGCCTTTGTTGATCACCAGCATAGATCTGGTGCCGTTTGGATTGCATCATTGAAGACTCCCCGCAGCAAGCCAAGCTACGGGGAATCTCGAAAGTATGGAACCTCATATGCGACGAGGAATTGTTTGAAAGCCTGCTGTTCTTTTCAACTTAAAAACCGATTAAACACGTTAGCCACCAGCTTCGAAATGTTATTGTCGCCCTCGTTATAAAGCAGGCTACCGCAGAACGTGATGGACCCTGTGGCGAACAACTGGCCTCCGTTTTCTGATTTCTGGTAGACCATATCGGCTCGGACCAACTCATCAATCGGCTCACCGGTCCAGGTGGTGATATGGGTGAGCATTTCTTCCGGGACTAATATAAACGATTCGTGATGGTTTTCGGAACTCGCCAGGATGTGCACATCTTCGGGCGTGCCGAGGCGATGGTCAGCCCGATCGAGTTCAAAGCCGGCCGCGCCATTGCCGCTGAACCCGAAGGCACCCAGTTTTTCGTCATCGATCCCTTCAAAGATCCACGTCGTCTCCGGGTTTTTCAAGGCGGCCGGATTCACTCTGTAATAGGAACCGTGAAAATTTCCCTGCGCCGAAAAGCCGACGGCGACCAGCTTTTGCGGCGGGCGATTGTTT
>CAJXCW010000138.1 GCA_913051705.1 uncultured bacterium | reverse complement strand
CAAACCTTCTTAACGCGGAACTCTCTCTTGGCCCTCCACGACAAGGGCCAAATCATGGACTCAATCGATAAGCTCATCGATATACTGGTCAAAGTCATCACGGGATATACCGAATGCGGGATTTGTAAACCCGTTTTCTTCATCGCCCATTTCAAAGTGCATTTTATACAGGGCATCCAGGTTACGGTGAGTAGCTTCCTGAAGGGTCAGTTTTTTCATAGACAATGGGTAAATTTCAAGGGATAGCAAAAGTGAACCCGGGTTCACTTTTGAGATAGAACAGAGATGGTTATTCCTCCGATAACTAAATATAAGTAAAAAAGCAAGCCAATTTCCTCCATAAGGTTCTCTCACGGGCACTGGTGATATATCAATTTAATGATCTAAGATATCGGATCGTTGTGCCAGGTTATCTGCGCTATAGACCAAAGTTCAAATATATCATGTATATCTCGCTATTGGCCTGGCTTGACAACCCAGGCTAATAAGCTTACCATGCATCGTCCGAAATATCCCGAATGTTATTATCACAGGTGATAAAAAGCGTCGATTCAGATCTTCGCGATATACTTTTCGAATAAAAGGAGATTCATCATGGCACAACTACAAACAGGTCTGTCCCGCCGGGATTTTATTAAAGGCGCGGTGGCGGGTGGCGTGGGGGTCCTGGCTGTCACACCTGATTACGCCTGGGCGCAAACCTTGCTGTCGGGGCGGACGGCGGCGGAAGTCCAGGGCACGGGTATTCCCAAGGGCATCGTGCGGCTGAGCTATAACGAGAATCCGATTGGACCATCGCCTATGGCCATAGAAGCGATTATGGGGCACGCCCACGAAGTACACCGTTATCATGCCAGCACCAACACGCGCAACCCGGAGCAATTCCTGGCGCGGAAACTGAAGCGTATACATGGAGTCCTGGCCGATCTGAACCTTAGAAATCCAGACGACCAGAAGGAGGCCATACGCCGTCAGCATATCTTTGTCTGTCACGGTTCAGAACGTATCCTCATCGCGGCGGTCACAAAGGTGCTGGAAAATGGGGGTGGTGAGGTAATCGAGGCCGCACCGGCCTATGGTAGCGTAGCGCGGACCGTGGGATTTCTGCAAAGTAAGGGCGGGGCCGTCGAGATGGTGCATGTGCCATTGAAGGCCGGCAATGTCCATGATCTGGAGGCGATGCAACAGGCCATCACCGATCGCACCCGACTTGTCATTATCACCAATCCTAACAATCCGACCGGCACCCTGACACCTCGAGACGAGCTGGAACGTTTTATTGCCGCCGTGCCTGAACGGGTGCTGATCATCATTGATGAGGCCTATATTCACTTTGCCGAGCCCGGCTATCAGGACGCCATGGATCTGGGGCTTAAGCATAAGAACGTACTGGTTAGCCGAACCTTTTCAAAAGTATACGGACTGGCCGGCATGCGCATCGGTTACGCACTCGGTCCCCCCGCTCTGTTCGACTACGGCTTTGAATTTTACGCCGCCAAGGATTGGGGATCGATCAATCGCCTGGCGATACTGGCAGCGACGGCGGCGCTGGACGACAAGGATCATATTCGGCGGTCACAGGAAACAATCTGGCAGGGCAAACGCTATCTATATGAAGAATTCGACAAACTTGGATTATCCTATACGCCCACCCAGTCCAGTTTTATGGTGGTAGATATGAAGCAGCCATCCACCCCTATCGTGGCCAGATTGCGCGAAAAAAACGTCTTTGTGCGCGACGCCGACGGTCCGCTCGGCTACGTCAATCTATCCAACCATATCCGTATCTCGATCGGCTTGATGGAAGAGAACGAAGCCTTTATCACGGCGCTCAAGGGGGCGTTGGGGTAATCGCAAAAACGTAAACGACGGGTATACGCATGCCCTATTAAAAATTGATCAACGAGCATGGTCGAAGTACAGCCAAAAGCTATCTTCTCACCAAAACGCACGGCAGTGAGCCACGCTTATCCTCTTGACAACCGACACAATTAATGCTCTCCGTCATCAGGTTATCCAATTGTCCGATCGATCGGACAATTGAAGACTCCCCGCTGCAAGCACCCGGAAACCTTTAGCTCGTTTGCGTGAAGTACCGCCTACTACGCACCTCGCTGTTCTTTTCAAGTAGTCGGCATCTTTCGGATGGGCGTTACCCATATTTTTGAGTTATCAAAATCACCAATACTTTGATCAGATAGGGGACTCATACCCACTAATCTAATTGATAGGGTCTCAGCGGCATTTGCGCTAAAAGTGATAATAAGATCTTCTTCTTCGCTTTTCCACTCCGGGCCATCAATCACCTCTTTGCCGTCTAATAAAACAAAAGCTTTAACCGTATAAGCACCGCCCGTTTTAAACTTTACCCCCTCATTGCCGTTCATGTTGATTATTAAGTCGAACCCGGTCCCAACCAGCATAAATCGATTCTCTGCTCCGATTAAACTATGCAGTGCGTAGGAATTAAGTTTTTCACTATCTGTAGGATCCAGCGTTATATTAAATTCAGTTGGCCCTGTAAAGACCTTTGTCGCCGGTATCTCTTTTACTACCTCCAACTCGGCCGGCTCAGACGAACAAGATATCACCAGAATACTAAGTACAATATAAAATTGATACCGCATAACCTACTCCTTTGATTTGGTTGTCAGGAAAACCACAATAGGTGTAGAATTAGATTCTGTTCAATAGCCCTCTTTCTGGAATACGTTCCAGCCGCTTATAGTAAATGCCTACTTTTCGTGGGGATGTTATTATAAGTAATACGATTATTTCCCGCTATCGCAATAGGAAATATGTCTAATTTTAGAAGGGCTGGTTATTTTTTTTACGGGATGGATGCGTATACGGCTGGAAGTTAGTGATGGCATGTGGGGGGATGTATGCCATTTATTTGGGGGGCTCAGCTATAAAGCATAGCGGGCCGAATCGAGGGTCATACGGTTTACAATGACCGGCAGTTCAGCGTATACCCCCAGGGAAATTTCACAGGTACACTAACTAAGACCGGTTGAATAATGTTGTTGCGTTTTGCAAAAAGTCCGGCTAATTGTTACCCGCTTTAGGCCACCGTCATACGGTAGGCGAAGTGAAATATCAAACAACCCACCGTTTATCTGCCAACCTTAAGTCTTGGTACAACATACAATCGAGTGCACAACTAACCATTAACATATCGGAGAATCATATGGAAAGGCGAGATTTTATAAAGACGGTGGGCGGCGCTACGGGTGTTGGTGCTCTTACCGCGATGTTTGGTTCCGACGCCCTGGGGGCGGTCGAGACGGCAACCCAAAGGACCGCGGGACTCAGTGCGTTGCAGGTGGCGCAAGACGAAGATTTCTGGCGTGATATCCAGCAGGCTTTTACAGTCAGTCGTGGTATTGTCAACCTGAACAGCGGATCTTCAGGGGCCTGTCCAGCTGTTGTGACCGATAGTTTGATCAGATACCTCTGGCAGCAAGAAGAAGCCCCGGCGTATCAGCGTGGTGTCTTGAGGCCGCGGCTGGAAATGGTCCGTGTGGGATTAGCCGGTCTGTTTGGCTGTGACTCAGAGGAAATTGCGCTCATGCGGAGCACCACTGAGGCCATGCAAACGGTTTTGCATGGCCTCGATCTGCAGCGAGATGATGAAGTACTGATCACGACGCAGGAATATCCTGCTCTGGTCGGTATCCTGAAACGGCGTGAGAAACGGGATGGTATTCGCATCAAGGAGATTTCAATCCCAGCCCCCCCTGAATCTTTAGATGCATTGGTTAATATTTTTGAACGGGAGATGACGAGTAAAACCCGTTTAATCCTGGTATCCCATCCGACCTATTTAAATGGTCAGTTATTCCCCATCAAGCGTATCTGTGAAATCGCTCATCAACGGGGTATTGAGGTCGCGGTCGATGGCGCCCATTCCTTTGGCCAGATTGATTTCAAACACCAGGATCTGGACTGTGATTATTACGCGACAAGTCTCCACAAGTGGTTGAGCGCCCCGAAAGGTACGGGCATGCTCTATGTGCGGCGGAACAAGATCGGCAAGGTATGGCCTCTGACGTACACGCCCGAGGGTATGGATGATAATATCCGTAAGTTTGAGATGGGTGGTGCGAAGTCGTATGGGACATTTCTGGGTATCACCGATGCGCTTGCCTTTCATCATGGGGTTGGCCCCAAACGTAAGGAAGAGCGGTTGCGCTACCTGACGCACTATTGGGCCCAACGTCTCCAGGCTCTATCGAACATCCATTTCTATACCTCATTGGAACCGGACATGAGTTGCGCCATCGCAACCATCCATGTGGAGGGCATGCAATCTTCCGTGATAAACAAGTATCTTTGGGACAAGCATAACATCCTCACCGCCGGCTTCAACATACTGGGGATTAACGGGTTGAGGATGTCTCCCAACCTCTTTACCACGTTGAATGGATTGGATTATTTCTGTGATGTGATGGAGAACGTCGCCAAAAACGGCCTGCCCGAGCCCTATAGCAGCATGTGACCACCAGGAGAAAACGAATGAAATGTACCACCAGAATATGCTTATTGACCATGATTGTGTTGTCCCTTGCTTTCCCCCATATATTGGGGGCCCAGGCCCATTTTCTCAGGGGCGTTAAATATCTTCATGGCTTTGGATTTGAAGAGGCTGTAGAAGCTTTCCAGCGGCCTATGCCATAGAGCCGGATTTTGCAATGGCTTACTGGGGAGAGACGCTAAGCCGCAACGATCCACTCCAGGTTCAGCAAGACCTTGATTCGCCCCGAAAGGTGCTCGTCCGACTCGGAGATACGCCCGCCTTATCCGCGCCGCGAAAGCGCCTACCGATCTGGAGAAAGGGTTCCTTTCAGCCGTCGAGGTCCTGTTCGGCGAGGGCAGCACCTCCGCACGTGTAATCGCCTATTCGGATGCTATGGGGCGACTGGCTGCCCAACACCCTGAGGTCGTATAAGCCCAGGCGTTTTATTCCATTTCCCTATTGAGTAGGGTAATTTATCTCGGTGATACATGGGGGCTCTATCAACTTTTGCGGTACGGATGAAGGCGGGGGCGATCGCACAGGAAATCTTCAACGCCTACCCGAACCATCCAGCCGCTGCGCATTATATCCTGCATGCTTTCGACGATCCAATCCATGCCCCGCTGGCCCTCTCAGCGGCCAAACGATATACCAGGATCGCACCGGCTGCCGCACATGCGCTTCACATGCCCGCACACATTTTTATTCAGCACGGAATGTGGGGTGAGGTTGTGGCCTCCAATATAGATTCCTATCAAGCGGCCAACACCATTTGGCAGGAGCGTAACGGTTTTACGGCGACCAAACGTTTTTTTATCGATTTCCGTGTGTTTCATGCATTGGATTGGCGCATGTACGGTTACCTCCAGCAGGGGGACTATACCAACGCCAGGCAAGATATCGCATTGGTCCGACCGGTGATAGAGAAAAGTAAAGTGCCGTTTATAAAAACGGCTATAGGACATTTGAACGCACGTTATATCATCGAAACAGAGCAATGGGTGAAGCTTCCCATTACTGCAGATACGATCCCCTCGGAACTGTTCGCTACAGGAATGAGTGCCATGAAAACAGGAGATATACCGACCGCTGAAAAGGTGGAAATCCGCCTACATTAGTGGATTGTCCGATACCTCATATAAGGTCATGGACTTTTGTGACTATCAGGAAGAGGTGGATGGGGTGACCTGTTTTTCTCCATTCGTCAAGCCTGAAACGCTGGTCTACTGGCGCCTTCCCTTGAATCTGCACAAACCGATGGATCTATTCATTCATATAAGCCGGATTCTGAAACAGAATGGCTTCTTTTTTATGGTCAATCACGGCTTTGAAGAAGGTCAAATCGCACTCGAAATGTTGCGGACATTGGATATGAGATATATCGGTCAATTTGAATATGAAACCCCTGTATTCGAGAGGACTAATATCCCGGTCATCAGCCTATGGATGAAAACAAGGACCCGTTTACAGGCCCTCAGCCCCCACCCCCGAAATAATCACCTCTGCCGTGAACGGAGGAAAAGGGCTGTCACTGGATGATCGGCAATGCGGGGCGGCATAGTGATATTGCAATGCCCTGCGGCGTTGACCCGTAGTATTGGGCGGTGTGAAATGGTATATCTCGCCATGGAATATCAATGCGTCGCCGGCTTTCATTTCACAGGCCACCGCATCCTCCACAGACGGCGGTGAGATCAACCCGTAATCATCTGCCACTCCACCGTGATCACCGATACCGGAGCGATGCGATCCGGCAATGACATGCATACACCCGTTTTCTAAAGTGGCATCATCGCACGCTATCCAGAATCCAAATACGTCATTGGGCTCCAACCTGAAATAGGCATTATCCTGATGCCATATCTTCTGTCCGCCGAAATGCGGCGGTTTCATTAATAACATACTTTGAAACAACGACACATCCGGTCCAACCAACGTTTCTGCAATACCCACCATTTTAGGATGAAAGGCCAGGGCTCTGAAAAAATCGTTATGCCGGGCCATTCTAAATAACTTCCTGACGCCCAATTCAACCCGATCCGGGGTAATCTCTCCCCGTCCAACGGCCGGCTCAATCTGTACCAACTCTTCCGGCACATCCGGATACCGATCCATGATCGTGGCAATTTCATTTCTGACCCCATCTACCTCTTCCAGCGTTAAGAATTCGTCTATAATGAAATAACCTTGCTCGTCAAACTGAGCTTTTTGATCTGCTGTTAATCCTGAAACGGTACTCATTCTTCACCTCGTATTTATTTATCCCGACTAAAAATGTTTTTAATCATAAATCCATAGTCCTATATAAAAATTATATATGTCATGTCGACCAAGCTTAGTGCCCCGTTTCGTAAACATGGTGTCATATCATAGTACACGATAAAAGCTGAACAGATGGTTTAATCATAATTCACAAATCATAATTCATAATTCACAAATCCTACCAATTGAAAATAACGCCCATCATGTTTTTTTCACGGTGGTAAATCATTTCATAAGCTGTGTTAATTTCTGAATAATGCATCCGATGGGTAATCAGCCGTTTGGGTTCCAATTTCCCCTCTTTCATCTGATCCAGTGTAAATCTGCACATCGTTTCCCACTGGCGCCGATCTCCCTGTTCTGGTGGATACAAGTATCCTGCTTTACCGTTTATCGCAATGAGTGAAATCCCCTTGGAATAAAACCATCTCATATCCAACGGATTAAAATCGAGCGGCGGTTCACCACGGCCCGGAAGACTGACAACCCCTACCCGGCCGTTCACCCGGACGATCTGACAGGCCGTCCGAAACGCAGGCCAGGGGTTGGCAGTCAGGATCACCAGATCGATGCCTTCGCCATGGGTAAACGTATCCAGTTTCTCTGACAAATCCGGATCATCCGACATATAGCACGCGTGAGCCCCCATACGTTGGGCCATTTCCATTCGGACGGGACTATTGGCAATCCCCACGACTCTGGCGCCTAAACACGGCCCTAATCCGACAGCTCCCAGACCCAGCACCCCGAGCCCGACGACCGCCACATTTTCTCCAGGTTGAAATTGCGGTTTGTAATAACAAAGGGCACTCAGCGTATACAGGTGTGCATAGACCGCGTCTTCATCATCTACCCCATCTTCTACTTTTACAATGACCTCATCCTCATGAGCCACATATTCAGACTGGTGGGGGTATCTCGATATCACCCGGTCACCGACTGAAAACCTGCTGACGGCCTCACCGACTCCTTCAATAATGCCTAGATTACTATCACCTACCCATCGAGGATAATCCGGTGCGCCGGGGACATTCTCAGCCCCTTCATAATTGCCCCGATCTGTGCCTATTTTAAGCGCAGATATCCTGGTTCGAACCCATATTTGATGAGGCTTCAAATGACTGGTATCCAGCGCATGCTCCTCGATCTGGAGATCCCTGGGACCATTCAACATGGCGATTTTCATGTGTGTCTCCTGGTTTTATTAAGCAGAGAGGGCAGCCAGATTTTTATCATATACTTCAAACCGTTCCCCTTCAGACTCCTTCGGATCAACCAGCTTGAGCCAGAGGGCGCTTCCAGGTCGTGTGCCCGAAAATTCGCGATGACTGGTAATAATAGATGGATCCGGACCATGCCAGACGACATCGCCTTCTTGCATATAGATAAAATCATTCCTGTACTTATCGATCATATCCTTCTTTCGGTCCTGATAAAATAAACCCTGTTCACAGGCGGTTCGGCGCAACGTATGTATTATATCAGGGGCTTCGTCGATATCGGAATCAAAATGAGCAAGGGGTGGTTCTACCTCACTCTGAAAATCTATTTCATTCAGGTCGATCGTACCAAACCCGCGTTGTGCTGCTACAAGTAAATGATTACGATCCCGTCTGAATGGGGGCGTCGGCCAGTCCGACCCCGGGTCATGTCCCATCAAGTGGGCGCCGCATGCATCGGTTGCCGTGATTTGATCCCCTGCAATCAGTGCATCGCATACGCGCCCCTCTCCTCCCCATTCCTTGCCTTTCTGGCCAACAAGTGCTTCGATAATATTCAGACAGGGATTGGTGATCATGGCCAGATCAGGCAGGACATAAGATAATCGGATCGCATGATGAAAATAGGTGCGGACGCGCCCCCTGGGACCTGCCATAGGCGGTAGACCAAAGAGATTTTTCATACAAAGGGTAATGCCCATAAATGAATGGTTTTTCATCTTAGCTACCGACACGACCTCATCGGCATCCTGAAATACGCCGCTCAATATGTACCGGTCGAACATATTACCACCACCGGGCACATCGTATACAGCCCAGGGCGCTCGGTTTGAATCGTCGAATTTAACATCAAATTCTTTAAGATGATGGCCATAGTTAAATTCATCAGGCGTGGTACGATCCGGCGTATATGGATTGGTGTCCGTCGCGATGATCTCCCCATTATTATGATCGCGCAATAGTTTAAGGACGGCCCTGCACACGGCATCATCCACCAATTCACGGCGTCGTCCTTCGAAATACGCGATATTTTTTTTGAGTTTCATCATATTAAATTTAATGACGATTTTTTTGGCTTTCTCAATTTTTTCCCATGAGGATTTAAGGGGGGCCGTGATCTGTTTCAGCGTGTCGTATATTTCTTCAAAATTCGATGTATGGTCACACCGGGCTGCACGTACCGTATATGATTTGTCGGCCATACACATCTCCTGGTCAAATAAAGGGATAGATTACCTAAAAACTTCGGCGCAATATACGCTTCCCCATCAACTTATCAAAGGAAAAATCCAACATACCACTTTCTTTTATGATCGGCTGAAAACCACCGACTACCAGTCACCCCTTACTTACTCCGATGCCAATCATCAGGCGCATATTTTATAACATAATCCGGCATGTCAATACCCTCTTTTAATAGAGGATCCGGGATCGGTTTACCTGGCTGAAGGGACAGGGGGATAACCCCCGCCCAGACCGGTAAATCATAATCTTCATCATCGTCACCGGGAGGTCCCGTTCTTATTTTAGCAGACGCTTCTGAAATTTGAATTTTAACTACGATCGTTGCTTTTAATTCTTTTCGATTCGGCCTTCTCGCTTCTGCAAGCCGCCCCGGATTGATATGTTTTGCAATGGCATCCAGCACCTTATTTCTCACGTCGGGGTCGACAACTTCTTCCAGTGGACCCAGAATAACAACCGACCGGTAATTCATAGAGTGATGAAAAGCCGTCCTGGCTAAAACAAGACCGTCCAGAAGCGTGACCGTCACACACGCGTTGGCCCCCTTACCCAGCGCCCATAGCATCCGACTGGCGGCAGAACCGTGGAGATAGAGCGTATCCCCCACCCTGGCATGAATCGTAGGGATGACATATGGCTGGTCATCCACAACAAAACCTACATGGCATATTAAGGCTTCATCCAATATGCCGTGAATGGTTTCCCGATCGTACTCCGCCCGATCTGGAAGCCTTTTAATTTTAGTTTTTTGTGTGACTTGGTATTGCGACATGCCTTCTCCCCTTCTGATATATTAAACAACACACGCCCCGGCGCGCAGAGCTCGCCGTCCCTCAGCGATTGAGAATTCCAAAATAAGCCTTCCAGGGTCCCACCGCGTCGGTGAACTGCTTGCTCAAAACGCGCACGACCTGGCCGATGTGACTATAATCATGTACAACCCAGGTTGGAAAGAGTTCACCCAGCGTAACGACGCCCAGATCAGGGTGTCTTCCAGTGAGCGCCATCTGAGTGGCTGTCAAGCTGAGCCCCTGCACGTGGGCAAGGTTCGAGGCCCGAATCGACGCAAACTCTTCCAGGAGCTCGCTGGTGGAACAGCCTATATTGGCTTCCCGAAAGTCGAACCGATCAAAGGGCACAAATGCCTCTTCCTGGCCGCAACGGAGGATGCAATCGATCCTGGGGACCCAGTCCGTCTTCTCACCAAGGATCAAATGGCCCACAACGTCACGCGGACTGAAGGTGCCATCTCCTTCGTCCTTTACAAGCCAGGTCTCCGGAAGACCGTCTATAAGTGCGCCAAGGGTTGCTGGCGTACGTGACAGGATGTCAATGGTTTCCAGAACACTATAATGCACCGCTCAGCCTCCTGTTTTACCGACCCTCGGCTATCATGTAATGCCTTACTTCAGCACTCGCCTCCGTGCCAAGAAGGTCTTCCAGCAGCAGCAAGGCTACATCAATAGCCTGGGCGGGGCCACGACAGGAGATAATCCTGCTGTCGATCACAACCGGTTCATCCAGGGTCACGGCGCCGTACTCACGTAATTGAGCGGCATTGTCATGGTGGCTGTGTGGATAGGTGGTCGCCCGTTTCTCTTTGAGCAGTCCGGCCTCCGCCACAGGCAGTATGCCGATGCACATGGTGGCAAGCATGCCATCTTGAGCGTGAATGGCACGCATGAGATCATAAATACGGGGATCATGGACTTCATCATACCCATGACTGCCAAACCCGCCTGGCAGCACAAAGGCCGCGTAGTCGGACGCCACAACCTTTTCAAACGGGATATCTCGCTTAATGGTTACACCGAACCGTCCGCGGATTTCCGGATGAAACCCTGTAATGGTTATCTTTACATCGGGGATATGATCTCGATAGGCTGTCCAGCCGCAGACATCCATAATCGTCACGGCTTCAAGGTCTTCAAACCCGCTGCCGAGAAACATCAGAACATCGGGCATATTTGGTGAAGATGTCTTCAATTTTGCTTAAGCTCCTTTCCTTCAGATCCCGTTCGGCCGAAGTATGGTGGCGCTATTATCCGCCCTGACGGAACCGTGCCGAACAATCATCATCTCTGCCGTGTCACCCTTGAATGTCCTTCTCGCGAAAAACACCCTTCTTTTTCACCATGGCAATGTCTTACCGTCATATTGCAGAAATGTTCCAGCCTGCTCTGGACTCAGGTTAATAATCACTTTGATCAGCCTCGTCACACTTTCCTCAGGTGACAACGCAGGTCCCCGATAGCCTGTCTGCGCCAGCATACGCGTTGCCACAGCGCCCGGCATGAGCATGGCAACGATGATCCCACGGTCACGCACGTCCGCCTGTAGCGTGCGCATGGCCATGTTGACGCCCGCCTTGCTGATCCGGTAGAAGTAAAAATTTCCGCTTCTTGTCAATGTCAGCGATCCCATGGAACTGGTGATGGTGACGATCTTCTTCTGATCACTGGCGCCTACCTGTTCTAAAAATGCGTGTGAGACCGCCAGGGCGCCGAAGACATTGACCGCCATGACCTGCGTAAATGTCTCGTATTCAAGGTCTTGCAGTGTCTGGACGGCCGGATCTCCGAGAACGCCTGCATTGTTGATCAGCACATCGATCGGATGGTCACGATATTTCTCGGCCAGCGCCTCGATCGTCGCAGGATCGGTAACGTCCAGTCTTTCTATTTTCACATTCGGATATTCGGCCGCAAGCGCCTTAAGATCATCCGCGCCTCCGGGACGACGGGCGGTTGCGAGCACCACCCATCCTTTCTGTGCATACTGCCGGGCAAATTCGAAACCGATACCGCGGTTGGAACCTGTAATGAGCACTGTGGCGGATCGATTAGTCTGCTGCGTGTCCGCAGGCGTATCTCCTGTTGCGGGACTGATGGTGAACAGCATCATGGAAAGTGCGATAAATAGCATGGTCATTCTGATGGCTCCTTCCTGTGAGAACCTTAAGGAGCGTATGGGTTGTGTGCGCAGCACCATGTCAATCATCGGGCGCGAAGCGATCCGATGCATTGACGGGTGTACGCCCGGCATGGGCGCGAACTTATGGGGTTAAAGTCCCCTGTACGTGAACCTGCGAGTCTTCCCAGTGAAGATACGTAAAGTACTAGCCGAAGGCAACTGCGGAATGGCGACCGACCGTGGGAAGGAAGCCGGAGTGCAAAACTGTGAGCCTACGGACAGAAACAGCATATAAGGCCGACTTGTCGGGTAATGCGGCACCACACGCCAAAGCCCCTGGTTCAGATTCGGAGGTAAATGCTGAGGTTGCGCAGTGGCCGTTCTCGTTCTTATCCGGGGAGATCTGTCTATCATGCGATGTGGACCTCCTGGCCCATCCCGGCGGACACCGGGTGACCAAGTCCTTTCAGGCCGTTAGCCTGAGGAAAATAACAGGGTGTTCAGCATAGCGGCCATCTCGGTAATGATGTAGCTCAAGTAGGCAGAAGTCAGCATAGGTCATAGTAGCCGACCGCTCATGGTAATGCCTGAGACATGGTGAAGGGCCTAACCGTTCGGGTGTGCTTCGCCCTGTGATCCGCGACGTGCGACAATGACCCCGTGTGGGCGAGTCGTGGCGTCGGAGGCTTCACAGGGAAAGCCTGTAAGCACACGGGCCGATCTGCTGTAACAGTGGATTGGCCTTCACTATGGCGCCAAGGCGCTAGGACCACCGGAACCGCCCCGTGCGGATCCGCATGCGGGGTGGTGTGGTAAGGGCGGGGGAAAACCCCGCCCTTACCCGATTGTATCGCTTTCCACCAACGGTTCGGAGCGCTTACTCCTGGCCTTCGAATTCTCTATTCCAGTCATCCACGACGGTGATCGGTGATGTCTCACCCACATCGTCTCATCGTGCCATACCTGTTGTGATACTCAGGTATTATATTATCCTAATAGTCGCTGCGCTCAGGTGTCTACCAGTTGAATGCCGGGATTAAATGCGAGAACGACACTTGGTCAAAGCGCTTCCCGTCGGCCGGCTTTATGTCGAAAAAAGTGAAGTTTTCAATTCATGGAGTTCTCCACTCGTACCATCATGCCTATACCTCTATATTTCGATCAGGGCAAAGCATCCAGCGCCTGCTCCAGATCCGCGATGATATCAGCACAATTTTCTATGCCAACCGACATACGTACAAATCCCGGTGGAATCCCTTTTCGTTCCTCGGGCCAGCGCACAAAGGCCAATGATCCGATATCGCCCAGACTCACCCATGGTTTACAGAGTCGCAACGCTTTCTTGAAAACCTCTGCCCGTTCTTGATCACCGGCGATCTGGAAACCCAACATCCCACCGTAGCCAGCTTGCAACAGACGGGTCGCGACCCCATGACCATGATCGTCGGGCAGACCAGGGTAACGGACATCGGCAACCTGTGGATGATCGTGCAAGAATTCGGCAACCTGTAGTGCATTGGCGCAATGGGCAGGCATCCGCACATGCAGCGTAACCTATGCCACGCATAATCAGGAAGGCATTGAACGGGCTAATCACACCGCCGTAGATATTTCTACCACGCCGGATGCGGTCCATCAATGCTTGATCGTTAGATATGGCAATGCCGCCCATAGCATCCCCATGGCCGGACAGGTATTTTGTCGCGGTATGGATCACCACATCAGCACCCACGCGCAGGGGCTTGAATAGATAGGGTGTCAAAAAGGTATTATCGACGACGACGACGGCCCCAGCGTCATGGGCCAACTCAACCACGGCAGGGACGTCGATCAGGTCGAGGCCAGGAATGGACAGGGGTTCAAAATAGACCAGTTTGGTCGGTGTCTGTAGCGCTTTGTCGACGGCTGTCAGATCACGCAGATCGACTTGCGCGGTGGCAATGCCGAACCTGGGCGCTTCCTCACGGAAGAAGGTGTCGGTCCAGTCGTAGACGGAGCGATGGCAGAGAACCCGATCACCACTTTTCAGGAGGGTCAATAGGGTCTGGGTGATAGCAGCCATGCCACAGGCAGCGGCCACGGCATACGTACCGCCTTCAAGGTCAGCCAGCCCTTGCTCGAGAGCATCGATAGAGGGGTTACCGCCACGGGTGTAAAAATGTTGGCTGGTCGCCGCCATATAGATCGGCATCGAGGAGTATTCAGCGTG
>CAJXCW010000137.1 GCA_913051705.1 uncultured bacterium | reverse complement strand
GCAGTCGCTTGGGTGTCCCGGTGGTTAATCTGGATGAGGCCCAGATGGATCTCGAATTCCGTGATGTATGACACCATATTGATTGCAGACAGCGGACCCCTGATCGACCTGGCAGGCGTAGAGCATCTGGATACCTTGCCATCCATGTATCCGCATATCATCATTCCTCATGCGGTTGTGTAAGAAATCACAGTTAGTAGATATATAAATGGTCACTGATTACTCTCCTACGTGTGTTTTCCAGGTTATCCACCGAATAGCTCCAAACGGTAATCTACAAGGCCATTTTACAATTTACTCAATACGTTGAGGAAAATTACTCAATACACTGAGTAAACCAAAATTACATTCCCGTTATTCTATGAGCACCAATGTAGAATATCTATCTTAGCAGGGTAACAGGATATCGCTTATAGACAAATGCCATAATTGCTAGCGTACGATTAAGGCTAATCTATTCATCAGGTCGAGTCGAAACACAGGCTCCAATTCCTATCCATTCTCTATATCTACCCCATTTTCACATTGACTTACGCCCTGCTTTCACCCAAATTACGACACAATAATTAAAAATAAGCGCCAATCATAATTTATAATTTATAATTCAACAATGAGTATATCCCGGAGGCCGTATGTCGGACCAGAACAATAACCATGACGCCCCTAAAAACCGCTCGGGCGAATTCCCCGTCTCTTCAAGGCCCGATGAGCGGGCGGCGGCGCAGGAGCGGGTGCGGACATTTCCGTATCGTTTCCCGCGTGATAACCGGCATCTCGGCGGTAAGTTCGACGTGAAGGAAAACAGCCGGCGGCTCATGCGGTATTTTTACTTTGAACGCCGGTTGATGCATGCCGTCGGCGCGTGGACGCTCGCCGTGCCTGAATTCGAGGTGAAAGTCGAATGTGGCCGGCATCTCTTTTATCATGCCGATGCATCGAAACTGCTGCGTGAGCGGCTCAACGAGCAGGAAAAGCGGCTTTCAACCATCGACGACTACCGTGATGAAGAGATCGACCGGTTCATCGACGAGATGCTGTCCGCCGAAGATACCGCCGAATTCCTGGTCGGCCTGCATCAGGTCGCCGGCAAAGCGCTGGAAACCGCCTATCGCCATCATATCGATGATACCGATCCGATCGCGGACGTCCCCACGATCCGCCTGCTGCAGCGCATTCTCCTGGATTATGAACCGATGCTCGACTGGGCGGACGCGGCGATTGCAGCCTATATCGAAGGCGGGATCGACGAAAGCAGGCTGGGCGTCCGGCGGTGGCATCTGCAACGCCTGCTCGGCAGTATCGGCGGCGTGACCGGAAAAGACGAACGCAACGAGGAACCCTCACCACTTCGCATCACGGCCAAGCCGTTTGAACGCATCACAGCCCCGACGCGGGATAACCGGTTCGTGACGTTCAAAAATACCGGGGATTATAATGTCGGCGACGGAGAAGCACGGTTTCCGGCGGAATCGTACGAGGATACGCGGCTCAAATTCATTCGCACCCAGCGGGATGAGGTGGATGCCATTGAAGCGTTCGGGACTTTCTTATGGGACATCCGGTTTATGGATTTCAAGGCGGAATACGATCTGGCGCGCATCACGTGGGACGAGGCGCGCCACACGGAAATCGGACACCGGGCCATGCAAGCTGCCGGCTACGAACCGTTTGAGTTGCCCAACCGGCTGACCGGGTCCACCTGCCGCGGTCCCATGGAACCGGCCTACGCCATGGCCGAAATCAACCTGTTCGGTGAGGTGGGTGTGATGAAAACCATCAACGGCTTTATCGACGAAGCGAGGGACCGCAATGATGCCCTGCTGGTCCACATCGCGGATTTCATCCGATCAGACGAGCGGACCCACGTCAAAAAAGGCCAGCACATCCTCCACGTCATGACCGACCTGGACATGCAGGACCTCGAACTCAAAACCCGCGAGCTGTTCACCGAATGCATGGTTTCTCTCGGCGGCTGGACCAAAGACCTGGACCTCTTCACCATGACCCGCGAAGATATTGAGAAATTTATTGGGGAATAGAACCGAAGTTACGAATCAGCGAATCGGCGAAAAGCACAGCGAGCGAAGCGGAGCGCGTTATAATAATGCCTCGAAGAGACGTTCCTTACTTTCGATGACGCATAGCGGCATCTATCACCCTTTACCTAACCCATCCCATCCGATCCTTCCGCCATCCCAGCGCATCCAGATGCGTCGCACGGATGCGTTCAATATGCTCCGTATGAATCTTCTGCTTTTCTTCGGTCCACCGGTACTGTTCCAGCAGATCAGGATCCAGTTCCACACCCAGCCCCGGTCCTTCGGGCACCTTCAGACAGCCGTTTTCATATTTCATCTTACCGCCTTTAATGACATCGCCTACCCACTGATTGTAGTGGGCATCGAGGCCGTGGAGCGACATGGGCATCGAGCCGTTGCCCCAGATGATGTGGTACGGAATGGAATACGGAAAAGAGAAGGCCGCGATGTGCAGACGGATGGCAGTGCCCGGCCCTAATTCGTAGGCGCTGTGCATACCGAGTTCCATACCCATGAACCGGGCCGTGTCGTAGTATCGTTTGAGCGCCAATGGCCCGGCATAGGCGTCCGGCGCGGAGATGTCCGCCGCCACGTGGCGGCGCATGACATCCAGATCGAGCGGCTGATCGAGGGTTTCATCGCCGTAGCGGCCGGATGGGTACTCGCCGTAGCGCACCGGTTTCACGTCACGCTGAAGCGGCGGCAGCCAGATGTGCGACGAAATGGGGATCGTGCTCATCATCCGCAGCCGGTGTCCCGCTCGAAAGATGTTCTCAAAACGACCGCCAACGGGCTCTTCGATCCACTCGATCCGGCAGTCTTCCACGTCCTTCATAAACCGCAGCGCCTCGCTCTCGCTCCAGGACGCGTGCGGATCAACGCGAATGTCCACCTCATAGCCGACCCTGTCACGGATGTTGTGGATCATCTCGACATACCGCATCGGCTCGAAGTCGCACATGGACAGCTTGATGATCCGGAAGCTTTCGTCTTCCATCAGCGATTTGACGTGGTCGGGATAAGTATCGAAGGTCACTTCGTTCTCGCCATGTATATCAGGAAAGCGGTACCACGTATACGCCGCCATCGGGATGCGGGTCGTCTCGGGGGTATCCAGATCGAATACCTCGCGCAGATACCGGTACAGCGGCTTGCCAGCGATTTTCCCGGTGAAATCCCAGTACGCCAGCCCCAGCAGCCCGCGGATTGTCGGATCAAACGGATTTTTGCCCACGACCTGCTCTTTAAGTTCGTCGCCACCCACGCCTTCGGCAATACCGACGATCCCTTGGTCCGTCTCGAACGCCGCAAACGAGAACCCTTCCGCCGACCCGTCCCACCGTTTCGTTCCGCGCCACGGCATCAGCACCCGGTAGGTTCGTACATCGATAATTTTAAGATTAGCTGCGTAATTGGAGGCATTGATATACCCCTGGCGTTCTTTGATATCTGCGACCACCTGCTGGTCGTAGGCCGCGATGGCATCGACGTCATACATGGGAACTCCCCGGATTTAGTGATTTGGTGATTGAGTGATTTATGGAGGCAGGTAGTTTTTTGGCAGGCATCAATTATTCAGTCTGCTCAGCACATTTTGCGTTTCATCATGGTCCGGATTCATATATAAAATGTTGGAGGCGGATGTTTGGTTCAGCATAAACGTATACTTTTCTTCCACGGCTATGGTATCGATGGCCTTCTGGAATTTTTCCTGTAATTGCGCATTCGCCTCTTTTACACCAGGCATACCGGCAAATACTTTCTCTACATTGAGATAACCCACTTTAATGTTCTTGGGGGATGAAAGAGCGAGAGACGATTTCGCACCCGGTATATCCAGGACTTTATATAACTCCGCAGTGATGTCTCCGTTCTCTGGACCATGGACAATGGACGTCACACCCGTACTCATCGTTTGATTCAAAATAAAGGTGAACCCGTTGTCGGCCGCGATTTTATCGATGGCGCTCTGCAATGTGTTGAGCGCAGGCTCCATTAATTTAATACGCCTCTCCTGAAGCAAGGCGTCCGCAAACTGAGGAAATTGTCTAATTTCATTATTCAGTTTTAAAATCTCCTTTTCCATCCTTGCCATCTGTCTCAATTCGTCTTCCGGCGGCTGTTTGTTTTCCCGTTTATCATTATAGTCATTAACGAGGGCCAGTTGAGTGGCTTGTTTCAATTCAAAATCACGAGTCAGTTTTTTCTGATAGGCAGCCAATACCACTTCCATGGACTTGATGGCGGGCATATTAGCCAGTACCAACTCCACATTGGTAAAGCCGATGCTTGTATTCCCGGGATCCACATTGAAAGGCGGCGCTGTTTTTTGTTCTTCGGTAAGCCGCCAGCCCAGATGCTTTAAAACCTCAACCGTCAAATCGGCGTTTTCAGGGGCGAATACCAACACGGGGATCCCGGCCTCATTCTCCCGCTGGATCACACAGTCCAGATTTTTACTTGCCGCTAGCTCACGCAGGGCTTTGTCAATACCGATGATCGCAGGGCTCATTAACTCCCCACGCTTTCGTATAAGATCCTGCTGGGCAAAGGTTATACGCTCCTGATACTCCGTATTCAGTCTTTCCAGCACCTCTTCATATTTACTCTTTTCAAAATCTGAAAGACCGGTTTTCTGTTTTTCCACATACGCTTGTATTTGGGAGTTTAAATAATCCTGAAATACCCGGATATCCCCGCCTAACTTCTCCTCATAAGACGCCAGTTCCGCATTGGCCTGATTCATATCGGGATATTGCGTCAGGATAATGTTCAAATCCAGATAGCCGATAGCAACCTGCGCCAGAGCCGAATAGCTGAATAGTGCGGCAAACAGCAATGCATTTAATGACCTGAGAACGAACATATGTCTTTTCCTCCGATTAATGATCTCAGCTAAAGTTTCAAATTGTATGCCGGCAAGATACACACAGAAATATACCGCATTGACTGACATGGGTAAAGCCCTCTTTACCATCAGGCCCTATCCGGTTGCGTCGTTTCCCCTTGAGAATTTACAGGGCACCGTATTTTTCCCGTAGACAATTTAAAGGAAAAAACATATAGACCTTATTCTTACTTGCCGCCATCGCCTGCCTGATCCCGGCGCGCCATGCCACGGTGATAGATCTGATGATTGCCTTGCGAGCTGAGATGGCCGACGGATCGGATAAGAAGCAGTTGACGTACTGATGATGTGCATCACGCGAGTGGCAGGTTGCGGGTAGCCGGACTTATGGTTATAATGTAGTCATACCCAATACTTATAACAACTGACACCTGGAGAATGATATGCGTTTTATGATGGTGGTGATTTGTCTGGCTATTCCCGCTATGGTCCGTGCGCAGATGGAGAGTGCGACGGACAGTACGTTAGAGTCGGTGCGGGCGTTTGTGCAGATTTCGGAGCGGGTGGGGACATCCGGCCAGATCGGGACGAGGCATGTAAAGACGATGAAAGAGAGCGGGTATGAACTGGTCATCAATCTGGCGCCGGCGCGCGAACGGATGAACAAGGAGGAGTCGTTCGCCGTTGTCTCCGCCGGGATAGCGTATGTGCAGATTCCGGTCGATTTCCAGAACCCGGCGCTGCGTGATCTGGAATTCTTCTTTCAGGTCATGAATGCCAATAAAGACCGCAAGGTATATGTCCATTGTTTCGCGAACCTGCGGGTGTCCTCTTTCATATACCTCTATCGCGTGATCCACGAGGGGGTTTCGCCGGAAGAGGCCGATAAAGCTCTGAAACAGGTATGGGAGCCGAATGAAGATTGGACGAGGTTTATTGAAAAGGTGATGAAAGAATATGGCAAGTAGGCAAGTGGGCAAAAAGGTCTGCTCCTCTACCCACCCGTTACCTGCTACCCGCTACTTTGCAAACCCATCCAACGGCGTCATATACTCAGCCCCGAATCCATCCAGAATTCCCTTCAATTCATCACTTGCCGGACCGTAGACTACAAATTTCGTTGGTTCAACAGAGGCCATGAACCGCTCGGCGAAATTCGCACCAAAATTGCCTACGTGCGTCAATGCCGCATCCGAATCCGCATACCGTTCATAGATATGACAGATCGTCCGGTCTGCATTCAAGAAAAATTCATAGTTTGATGTGCCGGGTTCCTGCTCTGTGGATGCGATCATCTCTCCCATCACGGTTTTGAAATTATCGTACTCACCTGGTTTAATCGCCGCTTCGAACAGCCAGAATATGTTTTCCGTCATGATGATACCCTCCTATATGTTGATTTTTAAATTATGAACCGCATAGCGCTCGCTGGAGCCCGCAGGGATCAGCAATTATGATTGAAAATTCTTTAAATTACACATGGACTAACAGAATACACACAGCCACAACATCTTGCCGACCACCCCCGGCACCCACTCCCTTTTCTACCAGGAAAGGGAGACGGAGGGATAGGTTAAGGCAACCCGAACACGAACACGCCATTACCGGCGGCGGTGACGATATACTGTTTACCGTCCAGAGCGTAGGACATCGGATTGGTTCTTACCGTCCCACCCGCCTGAAATTCCCAGAGCAGCCCGCCTGTCTCGGCATCGAGGGCGAAGATATTGCCCTCATTCGTTCCGCCGAAAACCAGCCCCCCGGCCGTCGACATCACGCCCGCCCACGGCGGAGTGTGCAAACGAAATTCCCACTTTTTCTCACCGGTTAACACATCCAGCCCACGGATAGCACCGTAGGCATCATCGCCGCTCAGCGCCTGCTCACCACCGCCCATAAACGGCTGACCGGGTTCGTAGTCCACATCAGTTTTAAAATAGTAGGCGCCCATCTCGCGAACGGCCACATAGAACATGTTGGTCTGAGGACTGTAAGACGGACTGAACCAGTTGGTGGCGCCTTGAAGGCTGGGATATACGAGCGTGCCTTCTTCTGTTGGTTCCGTGTTGGGCAGGACGATGGGCCGGCCGTCTTTCTCATGGCCTTTCGCCCAGGTTTGTCTGGCGTAAGCCTCGGCATGTAGAAATTCGCCCGTCTCACGGTCGAGCACATAGTAAAACGCGTTTCGGTTGGCCGTGACGATCAGCTTACGCGGCTGCCCGTTCCAATCGGCATCAACCAGAATGGGGATCTGATTGGCATCCCAGTCGTGGGTGTCGTGGGGTGTAAACTGGAAATGCCACTTCAGCGTGCCGGTATCCGGGTCGAGCGCCACGACAGAACAGGTATACAGGTTGTCTCCCGGCCGCATGTCGCCATTCCAGTCGGGCCCGGGATTGCCGATGCCCCAGTAGAGAAGGTTCAATGCCGGGTCGAAAGTCCCTGTGAGCCAGGTGGCGCCCGCGCCGGTCTTCCAACTTTCACCGCCCCAGGTGTCGTTACCCGGCTCGCCTGCGCCGGGGATGGTATAGAAACGCCATGCCCGGTCACCCGTTTTCGCATCGTACGCGTCGATAAATCCTCTGATGCCCGTCTCCCCACCGCTGACACCGACGATGATTTTTCCGTCGAGAGCCAGGGGGGCCAGGGTAAACGCATAGCCGTGGGCATTGTCGGCCACCTCCACATCCCAGCGGACGGCCCCTGATTTAGCGTCAAGGGCAACCAGATGGGCATTCAGCGTAGCCACATATACCATGTCATCCAATAGAGCCACCCCACGGTTGACGCTCGGAAAACCGATGGTGACTACATTATTCGGTAAGACGGGTGACCAGCTCCATAGGCGTCTGCCGGTGCGCAGATCAAGGGCCGCAACCGTGCTGGGTGGCTCGGTCAGGTACATGACCCCATCGACAACCAGTGGGGTCGTCTCTATAAATCCGGATCTCCGGACCTGATATACCCAGGCTACTTTTAATTGATCGACATTATCCCGAGTAATCTGGTCCAGCGTAGTATGCCGATGCGAAGCGTAATTACCGGAATGGGTAAGCCAGTGCTCCGGCTCCTGATCGGCATTGACGATCCGTTCGTAAGACGCCTGAGCAAAAAGCATAGACGGCATCACCATGGTCAGGATGCTGAGTATCAGAATTTGAATTCGCATTATTCACCTCGCAGACTGGCCAGATAGGCGATCAGATCATTTATGTCTTCAGGAGAGAAGGCGTCCTCATAACTGGGCATAAGACTTTCATTGCCTTCTTTATGGACTGCTCTGAGCTCATGCTTACGAAAAGAATGGTGTTGCTTATCCACATCCAAAAGCTGAAGGGTGAACGTATCCTCGTTAATGCGGACACCGCGTACTTCCCGGCCGTCTTCGGTTACAACACGTATGACAAGAAACTCTTTGAACCCTCTACGGTCGAGCGGGAGGTCGAGGCCAGGATGCTGCACCGCCTTGCGTAGAAACTCCGGACCGCGCCGGAGACCGATTTTGGTTAGCTCCGGTCCCAGACTGATCCCTTTCCCCTGGATAATATGGCAAGTTCGGCAGTCGCCCTTTTCGAAGACCGCTTTACCCTTTTCAGGAGAGCCGGATAGGGTTACCGTCTTTCCCCGGCCAAGAGATCGGACGTGACTGGCGATCATCCGGGCGTTGCTTTCGTCGAGGAACCAGTTTCCCGGCATACCGGTCCCGCCGATACCGGACCTGATAATTCGGACCAACGCTTCATCATCAGGGGCATATTGCAGGATCGGGCGATCCAAACGAGGACCGGTCCCCCCTTTACCTTCGATACCGTGACACCGACCGCACGAGGCGATGAACATGCGTTTCGACCGATCGGAATCTTCGACAAGCTGTTCATTCGCCGATTGGGCAAATCCCGATCGCGGTGTCGAGATACAGTATAAACCGGAAAGGATCATAGCCCATATGACGGTTCTGCTCCATGGGAACATATGTCGCTCCTTTTGGGCTGACGCCATTCGACATGTATGATTTTAGCGTCCGTTCCGGTTGTCATCCCGGCGAAAACCGGGAACCAGTGTCTGACGATCTTTCTCGCCGGGATGCATACTCAGAAATAACGCTAAACACATACTTCGACATCAGGGTACTTTGTGTTTGGTGCTATGTACTTTGGATATAACTAACTGGAAGAGAGATTTACGGTAAGATACAGGTTATGGAAAGCAGGTCAAGCGCGAAGCGATGGGATTGATAATACAGGTTCTCAGAAATTCATTCCTATTTATCATGCTTTGTGTTTCAAAGTACTTGACATAATTTTACCATGTATTATGTTTTCATTCATGGATAAGAATCCGACCTCGAACCCATCGACCATGGAAACCCATGCTGAGTCACAGCTCCGCTTCATTCGGTCAACGATGGAACGAGCTTCCTGTTTTACGGCAGTGCCGGGATGGGGCGGCGTCTTTATGGGAATGACCGCGATCCTTGCAGCGATTGCGGCATCTCAATCTCAGACGTTTCAGCAATGGATAATAATCTGGTTGGGTGAGGCTATTCTCGGGGTTTGCATCGGCCTGGTAACGGTATGGCGTAAGGCGAAAAATGCCAATGTCCAGATGTTCTCCGGCGTCGGTAGAAGGTTCTGGATTTCTCTTGGTACGCCCATCCTGGTCGCATCGGTGTTAACGCTGGCCTTACTGTTGCGCAATCAGACCATGATGTTGCCCGGTATCTGGCTGTTGTTATATGGCGCCGGGGTGGTAACCGGTGGTATCTTCTCGGTTAAGATCATCCCTGCCATGGGATGCTGTTTCATGGTCCTCGGTATGGTCGCACTATTCACACCACCGGGCTGGGGCGATACGTTGATGGCCGTTGGATTTGGTGGTCTACACATGATCTTCGGAATCATTATAGCAAGGAGGTACGGTGGCTAAAGATAGTGCACTACAGAAAGAAATTGAACCGGACCACCAGCCTGTAGACCACAGAGCCGGTGTCCTGGGCATTGTCAGGAATCTCTCTCAGAAGACGAATGCTGATTCTCTCGATCACCTCATTCATGAGCGGATACGTCTGGGTATCGTGAGCGCACTCGCTGTTAATGATACGATGACCTTCAGCGATTTGAAAAAGCTGCTTAATACAACAGACGGCAATCTCAGTGTCCATGCCAGAAAACTGGAGGACGCGTCCTATGTGTCCTGTACCAAGTCCTTCGAAGGTCGAATACCCAGAACCAAGTATAAACTGACAGAGAATGGCCGTTGGGCGTTGAAACGATATCTCGACCACATGGATGCGTTGATTCAGGCGATGCGGGCGCGTTGATCTAAGCGCATATTTGCAAATATGATCAAATAAAATGAACCGTCTTTTTATTTTTACGCATATACTTTATACGACAAAGTACTTTTTATAATGCACAGCCTATGGAGGTAATGGTGTGAATATAGAAACACAGGATGTGAAGGCCGGGATCAGGAAGATATCCAATTCAATCACGGTTAAAATATTGAGTATCGGGGTTTTAATTCTCGCGCTATTGATCCCGGCGGAGATGATTCACTCGATCATTCGGGAACGTGAAGTTCGCCACCAACAGGTCGTTGCGGAGGTGAGCGATAAGTGGGGCAGAGAACAGATTGTGGCAGGACCTGTTCTGTCTATACCATATAAAGTTTACCGGCAGGATGAAGAAGGCGGTGAAAAATCCAGGATACGCACATTATATATGCTCCCGGAAGAATTATCCGTATCTGGGACACTCGAGCCCGAATCAAGAAATCGGGGTATTTATGAGGTCATCGTATATACAGCGAAACTCGATATCAACGGGGCGTTCGAATACCCCGATTTCACACAGTTTCAAATACCTGAACAGGACATCGTCTGGTCGGACATCACCTTATCGGTAGGCATTTCCGATATGAAAGGCATCAGCGAAGATGTGCCCATGACCTGGGGTGAAGCGCAATTACCCGTAGAACCCGGTGTAAATATCGGCGGAACTGTTGAATCCGGCATACATACGGATGTCCTGCTTGCAAAAAACCCGACAGACAGGTCCATGCCTTTCGACTTTTCGCTAAACCTGAAGGGCAGTGAACGCGTCCAGTTCATTCCTGTAGGTAAAACGACCAACCTGGATCTGACGTCCTCCTGGGCGCATCCAAGCTTCACAGGAGAATTTTTACCGGATCAACGGAATATTTCGCCGGATGGATTTCAGGCCCATTGGACCGTGTTTCACCTGAACAGGAACATTGCCCAGACCTGGATAGACAACAACAGCGCTATGGAAGACTGGGCGTTCGGGGTACAACTGTTTCTACCGGCGGATGAATATCAACAGACCACCCGTTCGGCAAAGTATGCAATCCTGTTCATCGTACTTACGTTTGCGCTCTTTTTCCTTATGGAAGTGTCCGGTAAACAACGTGTTCATCCTATTCAGTATCTTTTGGTGGGTTTGGCGCTCTGTATCTTCTATATCCTCCTTATATCTATATCGGAACATCTCGGCTTTACCTGGTCGTACCTGGTATCCGCCCTCGCCGTTATCGGGATGGTCGGTCTGTATTCAAAGAGTGTCCTGCCCGGAAAAAAGCAGGGCCTGCTTGTGGGAGGTAATGTAGCTGTTCTATACGGATACCTGTATTTTATCCTGCAACTACACGATTATGCCCTGCTCATCGGCAGCCTGGGGCTCTTCGCCATTCTGTCTCTGATCATGTATTTCACCCGGAATTTCGACTGGTATGCCATAGATCTGTTACCCGGGAAAAAGAAGCCCGAAAAACAGGAACAGGGAACCTGAAACATACCTGGAAATCCGTACTTTCGATGACGCGTAGCGGCATCAATCACCAATCTCGATCCACCAATTGGTATTAAATATACCGGACCCACTTATGGGGATTGGCCGCCTTATACCGGCGAAAACGGACGCAGAGGGGATACATAAGGGCGAGGATACCGAGGGTAAACAGATAAGTGCCGGGCAGGCCAAGTTGGCCTGTTGTCCCGGTCAAAAAACCAGCGAGGCCCAGGATGTGCATATGAAAAATATAGAAAAAGAGGGCGGTCTGGCCGAATACCATCAGGGGATTCCAGGCGCGAGGGGCCCCGGTAAGTGTACGCTGATATCGGAAGAAGACGTACAGACATAGTGCCATGAGGCCCAGTTCGAGAGCGGTAAAGGTGATGCTCGGCGGATATTTGCTGACGTGGAGCCACTGAACCAGCGAGTGATCCTCACGCAGAAGCCACATGTTGCCATAGCTGTTGAGCCCCCGTAATACGGCGAATACCGACAGGCCTATTCCACCGGCAACCAGCAGCACTTTTTCAGGATGCCATGCTGAATCGGGATGGGCCTGATAGGCGGTCAGCATCCGTCCGAACCCCCAGCCGAGCATCATCATGGCCAGCCAGCCGGTAAACGGATATAGAAAAATCATGGGCGCTGGCCCCAGCCAGATTATACCGGGATAGACAAACGGCATGAACAACGAAAACCAGCCGGTATCTGATTGCAGATTGCGTATATTTTGCAGCGCCTCCATTGGATCGCCTGTCATGTGCATCAGCATATTAATGGACTGGCGTAATGTTTCCGGCACGGCGCCGGTGATCTGAAAAGCCAGATTAACCACGGCTTCCCCGGCAACGACGATCAGCACAGCCCCGCCTACCAGCATCGGGTTGCTTAACCGTCGAAGCGGAATCATGCATATAAAACTCATGCCCAGTGCGAACAATACCTGCTGACCAAATGGATTGACCCAGAACATCTCGAACGCCAGAAGAACAAGCCCCCGCTTAAATAGATGACGATCCAATGTACGGGCGTCTGTGCCGCCGGCCTGGCGCTTCTCCATACTGAGGGCGAGCGAAGTCCCGGCAAGAAAAAGAAAGGTCGGCGCACACAGGTGGGTGATCCACCGCGTGAGAAAGTGATCGACCGGCAAAGGTGTACCCGGCGTGTAGAGTCCCCATGAATCCGTCATCAGATGCCCGGCATCGACAACACCGCCGGCATGATCGACAGCCATCAGGACCATGACAAGGCCGCGCATCCAGTCGAGGGCGGGGAGACGGCGTAGGGTAGAGGAAGGGTTCATCATGAAAGGATGAAATACAACGACACAGGTTTAGATTTCAGATGCTTGATTTCATTACAATGTTTGACCCTCGATAAAACAAAACTTGACTTTTTAAATGAACGCTGTAGTTTTGATGCTACGTTATCTGTCGGCAAGTAGTAAGCCTTGGACTAAAATAATGAGAAACCGCCATATTTTCCAGCTTGAAATTATAATTCGCGTAAACGTCGTAGACGTAGTCGGTGTAGTACGCGTACCTCACCCTGGAACCTGATAGCGGATCTGACATAAACTGAATATAGTTTAACCCCGCTGTCGAGCCTGACAGCGGGGTTTTTTGTTTCCCATTAGAGCGGGGCATTTTCGGAGATGTCATTTATGGTACCTATTCATCTCAGAACTCGGAACATGGAACTCGGAACTCTATACTCTGCACTCTGTACTGCCGTAGTAGGCGTAGTCATCGTAATCGTAATTGTCGATCTGACTCGACAGCGAGCCGGTCCCGTACGCCTTTGAAATCAAGTGCTTTTTTCGGACCCCGCTGTCGAGCCTGACAGCGGGGTTTTTTGTTTCCCCCTTGACCGGACACCGTCCGGCCGTTCCCTTTCAGGGGAATGTCATCGGAGCCATTATTTATGTTACCTAATCATCTCGGAACTCGGAACTCAAAACTCGGAACTTCATACACAGGAGCACAAATCCTGATCAACCTTCTGGAACGACAGGGCATAGAAATTATCCCCGGCATGCCGGGCGGAGCGAACCTGCCCATGTACGACGCCTTATACGACAGCTCTATTCGACATGTGCTGGCCAGGCATGAGCAGGGTGCCGGATTCATGGCCCAGGGCATGGCACGGGTGACCGGTAACCCGGCCGTGTGTTTCGGGACGTCCGGCCCCGGGGCGACCAATCTCATAACAGCCATTGCAGATGCCCGAATGGATTCGATACCTCTTATCGCCATCACGGGTCAGGTGCCGAGGGCGCTCATCGGCACAGATGCGTTTCAGGAGGTCGACACCTGCGGTCTGACTTTGCCGATTACCAAGCAAAACTTTCTGGTACACTCTGCTGAGGAACTGCTGGATATCATCCCGGCCGCATTCCGTATAGCGTCCTCGGGGCGCCCAGGCCCGGTGGTGGTGAACCTGCGGGGAGCAGGCACGGTGCCGACGCCCGACCAGGTCATCGAGTCCCCGGCGGTGGTCGAGCCCGGCTACGACGCCTACCCCGCGCAGCGCGCGGCGCCAGACCCGGCGCTCATCGCACGGGCCGCGGCGTTGCTGCGCGGCGCCGAGCGCCCCTGCATCGTGGCGGGTGGCGGCGTGCGCATGCTTGCGCAGCTAGCGGCGAGGAGCAGCGGTGAAATTCTCATGCCGATGGTGTCGAGGTGGTGCCAAGCGTCGCGTGGACGCACGCCGATTCGCTGTTTTGTGATTAAGAGGGGGGTCAACTGGGACGACAGCCGCACAGACAGACAGACAGTTTGCC
>CAJXCW010000136.1 GCA_913051705.1 uncultured bacterium | reverse complement strand
CTATCACGGATATACCGCCCTCCTCGACAATGTGCAGGCTGCTGTGCTGGATATAAAACTCCGTCATTCCCCCCAGTGGATCGAATACCGACGGCAGATTGCAATGTTGTATCGTCAGGGATTGCAGGAAATGAAGGAGATCACTCTTCCCCATTTTGAAGGCCATGAGTACCAGGACAGTTATCAGAATTACGTTATTAGAGCACGAGACAGAGATGCGTTGCATATGTATCTGAAAGACGAAGGCGTCGAAACACTTATCAGTTTCTCCAGGCCACTCTGGTCCCATACCGCCCTGGAGCTGGGTGACTTGCGGCTGCCAATGAGCGAACAACTCTGTCACGAAGTAATTTCATTGCCAATGAGCGCCGAAACAACCTCCGAAGAGGTAGAAATCACGGTTCAGACGATTCGTGCTTTTTACAATAAACCTAATCGGAGTATTTGAGTCGGAGTATATATGTGGAGGATATGTGTCACTTGCGTTGAGTAAACGTGCGGATCTCATCGTCCAGTCAGAAATCCGTGTGATGTCGATAGACTGCGAGAAAGTCGATGGAATCAACCTCTCCCAGGGGGCCTGCGATACCGAAGTTCCGATGATAGTGCGACAAGGTGCACAACAAGGCGTCGACGCGGGAATAAATAGTTATACCCGTTTTGACGGGCTTCGGGAGCTTCGGGAGGCCATTGCACACAAAGCATCCGAATATAACGGAATTACCGCCGATCCCGAGACGGAAATCACCGTCAGCGCCGGATCGACAGGAGCATTCTATTGCGCCTGTCTTGCATTACTGAATCCCGGTGACGAGGTGGTATTGTTTGAACCGTATTACGGCTACCATGTCAATACACTCCTGGCTGTCGGCGCTGTGCCGACTTATGTTACCATGCAAGCTCCGGACTGGTCTTTTGATCCTGAAGTATTGGAACGGGCGATAACGCCCAAGACCAGGGGGATTCTCATAAATACACCGGCTAATCCATCCGGTAAGATATTTAATAGACAGGAACTGGAATGGATAGTGGACTGTGCAGTTCGCCATGACTTCTGGTTATTTACAGATGAGATTTATGAGTATTTTCTGTATGACGAACATCGCCATATCAGTCCCGCGACCATTCCCGAAGCCGCGGAACGTACGGTCACTATATCAGGTTTTTCAAAAACCTTGAGTATCACCGGCTGGCGTATCGGTTACAGTATTTGTACTCCCAAATGGGCATCAATGATCGGTTATATGAATGATCTGATTTACGTGTGCGCCCCTGCTCCTCTACAATATGGCGTGGCGCTGGGCATCAATACTCTTCAGGATGATTTTTATCAACAACTCGTTACGGAATATACCTGGAAACGAGACCGCATCTGTTCTGTTCTCGATAAGATAGGACTGACGCCTGCTGTACCGCAAGGCGCCTACTATGTTCTTGCGGACATATCCCGACTTCATGGATTAACGAGTAAGGAAAAAGCGATGCATTTACTCAACCGGACAGGGGTTGCGGGTGTACCGGGAGGAGTATTTTATCATGGAAATACCGGTGAAAATCTGATTCGATTCTGCTTTGCAAAAACAGATCAGGAACTTGATGAGGCATGTCAACGCCTCCTGCAATTAGCCCTGGTAGCTGGGTAGTCGTGGGGCGCATGATAGACAGTCGTGGGAAGAAGTCCATGAGATGATCCTGTATATAATCATAGATGTCACAAACTTTTCTCTGGCCTCTAATAATACAACCATATTGAATTAGATGACGCGTGCGGACGTTTAAAAAAGCTTGCATAAAAAACGGAATGATAGTTTCTTCAGATACATTTATATTCTATGGACTATTCCATTGTAACAGAAACACCGGATATTAAAATTACAAAAGAAGCGCTTTCCATGTTGTATACGCGGTATGGATTTGCGCGTTCCTTTTGTAAAGATAAAGAGGTTCTGGAAGTCGCTTGTGGTGCAGGCCAGGGCCTTGGTTTTCTGAAATCGTCAGCGAAAAGCGTCATCGGGGGAGATTATACAGACAGCTTGGTGAAATCGGCAAACGATCATTATAGGGGGCGTGTTCCGGTTCTCAGATTGGATGGACACGCTTTGCCTTTTAAAAACGAAAGTTTTGACGTAATCATTCTTTATGAAGCCATATATTATTTAAAAAACGTTGGTTATTTTCTTGAAGAGTGTCGGAGGCTTTTGAGAAGCGGAGGCCATTTGCTAATCTGCTCAGCCAATAAAGAGTGGGATGGATTCAACGCAAGCCCGTACAGTCATACTTATTTTTCAATATCAGAGTTAAATAGTATATTGTCCAACTATCCATTTGAGACCAAATACTATGGGACATTTCGTGTATCTGGAACGTCAAAGAAATCAGGAATTATTTCAGTGATAAAGCGACTCGCGGTTGCCCTGCATTTGATACCGAAAACCATGAAGGGTAAGGAATTTCTTAAACGATTATTTTTGGGGACGTTGGTCCAATTTCCTGTAGAGATTACAGAAGATATGGCTGATTATTATAATCCCGAGCCTATCTCTGCACTTTCGCCCGAGCCGGATTACAAAGTCATTTATGCGACAGCCAAGCTAACAACATAGCCCGAACCTTATGATGAAATATCTCCTCAAATATCGTCGTCTCTTCATAGTGCTCTTACATCTCGTGTTAATAGGATGTGCTAATTATATCGCATTCTGGCTGCGTTTTGACGGTGAGATTCCGATTGAAGAGTTCTCTCTATTTCTTACAATACTACCCTGGGTTTTAGGCATCCGCGCATTGCTGTTTATACCTTTTCGGCTCTATGAAGGTTTGTGGCGATACACGGGACTATGGGACTTGAGGAATATTTCCCTGGGGGTGATTTCCAGCCTGCCTGTTCTCTTTGTTCTGGTACAATTTGGATTCGACTTACCAGGTTATCCCCGCTCAATATTTGTTATTGATGCGCTTTTACTAATCGCGTTTCTGGTAGGCATCCGCTTGACCCGTCGAATTCATTATCAGCTCGGCAAGGTGGACCGTGAAAAACGCGTTCTGATTTATGGCGGAGGCAGTGCAGGCGAACATCTGATATTGAGCATGAGAGCCCACGAATTATATGAACCCATCGGTATTATAGATGATGACCGGCATAAGGTCGGCCAACGGATCCACGGCGTCCGTATTTTGGGTACCGTTGATGATCTCCCGGAGATTATTCAAAGGAGCGATCCCAATGAGATCGTCATTGCCATTCCGAGTGCCAAACCTATCCAGTTACGGAATATCGTCAACGCATTAGAACCCTATAAAATCCCTATTAAAACGCTTCCCAGTCTTGGACATATTCTGGATAATCAGGTAACAGTCAATCAATTACGGGATCTTGCCATGGAGGATATCTTGCTACGAGATCCCGTTCAACTCGACCCTGAACCGGTGTACAATATGTTAAAGGGGAAACGGGTACTGGTAACCGGAGCCGGGGGTTCAATCGGTTCTGAGCTATGCGCCCAAATATCAAGTTGTGAACCGGAGGCCCTGATTCTTTTCGAGCGCTACGAAAACAGCCTATTTGCCATCATGAATTCGCTGGCAGAGCAACAACCGGAATCGACGGTCCTATATCCTGTGATCGGCGATATTACGGATCCAGATGGTCTCGATATAGTCCTAAGCCGGTTTTCGCCGCATATCATCTTTCATGCGGCAGCACATAAACATGTGCCTCTGATGGAAGGAAACCCTTGTGAAGCAGTAAAAAACAATATTCTCGGTACCCTGAAGCTGGCAGAAGCGGCGGTACGTCATCAGGTGGACCATTTCATCCTTATCTCTACAGATAAAGCCGTTAACCCTACCAGCATCATGGGTGCATCAAAACGCGTGGCGGAGTTTATTATACAGAATATGAATCAACGCAATAAAACAGATTTTGATGCCGTACGATTTGGAAATGTACTTGGGAGCAATGGCAGTGTGATACCAACATTTCTGGAACAAATAAATGAAAGAAAGCCAGTCACAGTCACCCATCCGGATATCAGACGATTCTTTATGTCCATTCCAGAAGCTGTATCCTTGATTCTGCACGCCGGGGCGATTGGCAAAGGGGGAGATGTTTTTGTACTTGAAATGGGTGAACAGATAAAAATGATCGATTTAGCTCGTAACCTTATCCGTCTGGCAGGTTTGATCCCGGATGTAGATGTGCCTATTAAATTTGTTGGTCTACGTCCCGGTGAAAAACTTTTTGAAGAACTGGTGAACGGCGATGAGACCGTTGAACCGTCAGATATTGAAAAGATAAACAGAATAAGCTCAGAGAAAACCCCTAACTTTCAAGAACTCATGTTCCATATTCGTGAATTGGAACATCATACCCAACAGGGTGATAATCAAGCAGTGCGAATTAAGTTAACCGAAATTGTGCCCGCTTTTCAGACCTCTCTTCCTCTTGAGCCTGAATCCATATCCATGCCCTGATAAGATCTCCCCGAATCATCCTCATCCACTCATGGGCTTGCTTTATCAATAGCATCTTTTTTACTTGAGTAAATGATCCTGGCTGTAATTGATAGAAATAAATGCCGAGGGAATATGTTATGTAGGTACGCTACCTTGACAAACAAAATGTCAAAAATCATACAACACCAAAATGATTGGGCTTATAATCTCATCAAAGAGGCATTTGCTCCAAACATTCCACAGAATCGCTAGCTGGGCCCAGTATTATATCGTCTCATTTTTACCCAAACAAGCCATCGCTTGACAATTCCCCATTATCCTGTTATACTTTGACGGTTTTGGCCATTAGGTAAAAGACGACTTAACTCAAGGTATGAGCATGAATATTCATGTAAAATGCTTCGCCGGTTGCAAAGATGTTGTAGGCCGTTCGGAACAAACCATTAACGTACCTGAAGACACGACAGTAGGCGACGCTTTTGACCAATTAGTAAACATGTATCCCGGCCTGTCAAGATTTCGGTCCAGCTTAATGCTGGCGGTCAATACGGAATACGCCAATCGGGAGGTCGTATTGAAAGACGGTGATGAACTGGCGTGTATCCCACCAGTCAGTGGAGGGCATGCGACTTCGGATTTTAGATTTCGGATTTCGAATTAGATGCAACCTTTTAGAATAACCCATGAAATTTTCCCATGTATAAAATCACTACAGAGTTGATAAAACCAGAGGCCTTGCACGAGTGGATACTAAAGCCTCACCATGGCGCCGTAGTCACCTTCGCGGGCACTGTACGAGACAATACGGATGGTCGTCAAACAGCCCGGCTGGAATACGAAACCTATGCCGAGATGGCAGAGAAGAAGATGGTGGAAATAGGTGGAGAAATTCAGGATAAGTGGGGCATCGAAGATGTGGCCATGATTCACAGGATAGGTGCCCTTGAGATAGGCGATATCAGTATCCTGATTGCAGTAGCAGCACCTCATCGTAAAGATACCTTCGAAGCCTGCTCCTATGCCATTGACCGGGTCAAACAGGTCGTACCCGTCTGGAAGAAAGAAATCTGGCAGGGCGGCGATACGGAATGGGTCGGCAATATACCCTGAAAAGCCGGCCGTACTTCATTAACGATTTTACCCGGAACTCGGAACTTTCTTCTCGGTACTCTTTTCTCGCATGATCTACCTCGACCACATCACCGCCTCACCAATCGATCCTCGCGTATTAGAGGCTATGCAGCCTTATATGGATGAGCACTTCGGCAGCCCGGTGAGTTTACATCGGGGTGGGGCCCAGGCCCGTCAGGCGCTTGACAAAGCACGGGAACAAATCGCCGGTCTCATCCGCTGCGAACAGAAAGAAATTATATTTACCTCCGGTGGCACGGAATCGGATAATCTGGCCATTAAAGGATTGGCGCAGGCTTACATGGGAAAGGGACGGCATGTGGTCGTCTCAGCCATTGAGAGTCATGCCGTGTTGTATGCCGCCAGAACCTTGGAACGGCATGGATTCACCGTCACACAAATACCGGTTGATGCCAACGGCATCGTCCACCCTGAAGCGGTGCGGCAGGCCATGCAGGAAGATACGATTCTGGTCTCGGTTGTGCTGGCTAGTGATGAAATCGGCGTGATCCAACCTGTGCGGGACATCACCGATATAGCCCATGAACATGGCGCCGTTATGCATACCGATGCCGTATGTGCCGGGGGCCATGTGCCCGTAAATGTTCAGACCCTGGGCGTGGATGCGCTCTCTTTATCCGCTCGATCCATGCATGGGCCACCGGGTTGCGGAGCATTGTTTCTAAAACAAGGAACCCGGATAAGACCTCAGATAGAAGGGGGGATTCAGGAAGCCGGCAGGCGGGGCGGTCATGAAAATATACCCGCGATTGTCGGGTTTGGTCGAGCGGCGGAATTAGCTCAGGTGCAATTACCGGATCAGATGATAAAATTAAGACAACTCGATCAGCAGTTATTACGCGGTCTGGCTACTCGTATTCCTGGTCTATCACTCAACGGGCATACTTCGAAACGCCTTCCCGGTCACCTCAATCTGATGATCCGAGATGCAGATAGCGAATCGATGGTCCTCATGCTCGATACAAGAGGCATCGCAGTATCTATTGGGTCTTCCTGTGCTTCCCATGCATTCAAGCCGTCCCATGTGCTCCTGGCGATCGGCCGATCGCCTCGGGAAGCGCAGAGCTCGCTGCTTATCACGATGGGAGCGTCTACAACAGAAATGGAAATCGAACAGGTGAAAGATGTGTTCCCTGATATAGTGGAACAACTACGGGATGTCGCAGGAGTAGCTGTTTAATGGGCCCGATTTATTTCGACGAAGGCCTGGCTGATACCGTGGCTTCCATCAAAGCATTTTATAAATATTGAAGTACATAACGACATGCTATGCAATCTGATATCACGCTCGACACCTTCGGCCTGATGTGCCCGATGCCCATCATCAAAACCGCAGCACAGATAAAAGATATGACCGCAGGCGAAATTCTGCAAGTGATGGCCGACGACGAACAGATCGTTGAAGATATGCCGGCCTGGTGCAAAAGTAATGGTCATGAATTACTTGACATGATCGAGGAAAATGGAGAGTTTACGTTGTATGTGAAGAAGATGTATTAAGTCGGGTATTGGTGCTACGCGCCAGGATGTATGGAAAAGGGATTTTTATCTTACCAGGAGCTATACATGGCTGATATTGTATCCGCCCAGGATGTGGTGGATGTGTTGAAACAGGTTAAATATCCAGGTTTTGATCGAGACATTGTTTCGTTCGGTCTGGTAAAAAATATACAGGCGGCCAAAGGGAACGTGGTGTTCAACCTGGCGTTTTCCACGCAGGATGAGTCCACCCGGCGCCAGATCACTCTGGCCGCTCGTGAGGCGGTCGAACAGTTGCCTGGCGTGAATGATATACAAATCATGGGGCCGCCGCCGGGACAACCAGCCGGCGCCCAGGGCCCTATGGCCCAGCAGGCGGGACAGAGCGGTAAAATTGAGCTGCCCGGTGTTAAGTCCATTGTGGCTGTCGCCAGCGGCAAAGGGGGCGTAGGGAAATCGACGGTCTCCGTTAACCTGGCCGTAGCTCTTGCCGACACCGGCGCCCAGGTCGGATTGCTGGATGCGGACATCTATGGCCCCAGCATCCCGACGATGATGGGGGTCAAGGACCAGCCGGGCGTAATCGGCCAGAAAATTCTGCCTATGATCAGTCATGATATCAAGATGATGTCGATTGGCTTTCTCATTCCTGAAGATCAGTCCGTCACCTGGCGGGGACCGATGGTGCATCAGGCGGTGCAACAGTTGCTGCGGGACGTGCTCTGGGGTGAACTGGACTATCTGCTCATAGATATGCCGCCCGGCACCGGCGATGCCCACCTGACGCTGACTCAGTCGGTGGCTCTGACCGGGGGCGTGATAGTCACCACGCCGCAGGACGTTGCCCTGATCGACGCCCGGCGCGGAGTGGCCATGTTCCAGCAGGTGAATGTGCCTATTTTAGGCATTATCGAAAACATGAGCTATTTCATTTGTCCCCATTGTGCTGAACGGACGGAGATCTTCACCACCGGCGGCGGTAAACGAGCCAGCCAGGATCTGGGTGTGCCGTTCCTTGGTGAGATCCCCATTGATCCGGCCGTCTGTCTGGCAGGGGATCAGGGTACCCCCATCGTTCGGAAAGAACCAGATTCACCCCAGACCCAGGCATTTCGTGCCATAGCCGACGGATTAAAACAAATATTGTAGAGACGGCCATATATGGCGTCTCATATATGATACAATTCGCCCCATGCGGCGTAAATACAAACAGGAGACCCACACCATGAAAACCCCCGTCAAAGCAGTTGGTCTGCTCTCCGGTGGTCTGGACAGCACCATAGCCGCTGCTATGCTGATGCGACAGGGCATTGAGATCCAGGGATTAACATTTTATACCGGCTTCTGCGTGGTAGAGCATAACCGACGCACCAAAACAAGAAAACGTAAAAAACCCGTGCATAACGAAGCCCTGCAGGCCGGTGCCATGCTGAATGTGCCCATTGAGATGGTTGATATCTCCGGTCCGGATTATCTGAAGGTCCTGACTGACCCGAAATACGGCTACGGCTCGGCGGTCAACCCCTGTATCGATTGCCGGATTTTTATGTTCATACGGGCAAAAGAATATATGAAGGAGATTGGCGCCCAGTTTATCTTTACCGGCGAGGTGTTGGGACAGCGACCGATGTCCCAACGCAAGCAACCTATGGATATCATAGAACGCGATGCCGATATGGAAGGCTTGCTGCTGCGGCCGCTATCTGCTAAACTATTGCCGCCGACGGTAGCGGAGCAAAAAGGCTGGGTGGATAGAGCGCAACTGGAAGACATCAGCGGCCGGAGCCGTCAGGCTCAGATGCGACTGGCAAACGAATACGGTATCGAGGATTATCCATCACCAGCGGGCGGTTGCTGTTTTCTGACCGATAAAAACTTCGGACGACGTATTCTCGATTTCTTCGAATATAGAGGCAAAGAAAATTTGACCATGGACGACGTGATGCTGCTCAAAATGGGGCGCCATTTCCGTCTCACACCCGATGTCAAAGTGGTGATCGGCCGGGAAGAAGGGGAGAATAAATTCATGGAACGGTATACATCCGGACGATGGAAACTGGAGACGTGCGACGTGACCGGTCCTACGACGCTCGTTGAAGGCGATCCCACGGAGGAGAACCTCCGCCTCGTGGCCGGCATGACCGCACGTTATGCGGGGGTGACAGATTTTTCTTCAGCCCGGTCGACATGCTGGTATAATGGCGAAGAACGTGTATTGGAAACCACGCCGGTCGATGATGCCATGCTGGAGGCATGGAGGATATAATACCAATTGTTGAATTATGAATTATGATTGGGAAGACCATTGTTTTCAATTGGTTATAGGTATTAATACATGGTCTTTTACTTGGCAATTGGTATAATAATGACAGATATGCTCACTAAAGGACATTTACATGGACGACAGTACATTACGCGGTGTATATACGATTGCACCGACGCCGTTTGAAGAGGATGGGAGCCTGGATACAGGTAGTTTATCGACCTTGACCAATTTTTTAATTGATCTGGGTATCGACGGTATGACCATCATTGGGGTCATGGGAGAAGCAAGTAAGTTGACAGAATCCGAGCGGGACCGGATTATCGCCGGGGTGGTGGAAGCGTCAAACGGCCGGATGCCGATCTGCGTCGGGACCAGTCATACCGGTACGGATGCATGCGTGGCACTCAGTAAACGAGCGGAAGAACTGGGGGCCTCATCGCTTATGGTGGCCCCTTCCAAATTGGCCAAAAGCACAGATGAAGCGCTGCGGACCCATTATCTGAAGGTCGCCGAAGCGGTGAATATACCCGTTGTCGTGCAGGATCACCCCACGAGTACCGGCGTGTCCATGAGCGTTGATTTCATTGCCGCTATCGCTGATGAATCACCGCAATGCCGCTTTCTTAAACTGGAGGAAGAGCCTTCACCGAGAAAAATAACTCAGGTGCTGCATGCAAATCCGAACGTGAAAATATTCGGTGGGCTGGGTGGCAATATGCTGCTTGAAGAACTCCGTCACGGCGCCATGGGCACGATGACCGGTTTTGCCTATCCGGATATACTGAAAGACATCCATACAAAATACATGGCCGGAGATATCGACGGCGCTACCGAGGCGTTTTATACATACTGTCCGTTGATTCGTTTTGAGAACCAGCCCGGGATCGGCCTGTCCATCCGAAAACAGGTCTACAAACGCCGCGGCGCCATCAAAACCGACCGGGCCCGATTACCCTGTACGCCGCTTGACGAGGAAACCCTGGCAGATTTGAATGATCTAATTTCAAGACTGGGCCTTGAATAACAGGTCACTCGGAACTTATTCTCCCCAATCCAACAGAACGCCGAAGGCCTCATCGGGATGTTGATACAGAAGGTCAAACGCGTCTGCTGCTTGCACAAAGGGAAAACGGTGGGACGTCATCTGGTAGGTATGTATCCGGCCGGATACCAGCAGGTCCATCCCCTTGCGGGCTTGATGGGCGCCGGCCGCCTGGCCGTAATATCCGCCTAACAACTTTCGTCGTTGTATTTTTCCGGAAAATAAAGGAAGCGGTTGATCTTCGTATAGACCAATCAAATGAATCAGCCCACCTATAGCCAGCATGTCAAGACCCTGCTCGAACGCCGTGGGTCCGGCCGGGCCGCCGACGGCATACACCACGACATCGGCGCCCATACCATTTGTCAATCGTTTAACAGATTTTACGGGATCTTCCTTACCGGCATGGATCACCACGTCCGCGCCGAACTCCTCCGCCAGGGTGCACCGGCTGTCGAGTGCGTCTACTGCGATCACCCGGCCATGACCATTGGCTTTAATAACCTGAAGGATTAAACTACCGACCAGGCCCTGCCCCAGAATGACCACTGTGTCGTTCGGCTGAATCTGTTCAACTTCAACCCAGGTTACCGCCCCGGCCGTCAGTGGATAATACGGCGCCTGATCGAAAGATAAACCGGGGGGCATCGGCATGATACGGGTCTGATCCTGCGGTGCGCCCGGCCTGGCCGGGCAGATGACATACTGGGCATGCGGCGCCAACGCAACCACCCGATCTCCCATATCAAGATGAGGAACCCCCTCCCCTAATGCATCCACCGTACCTGCCATAGAATAGCCCATGATATCCGGGCTGACGGCATACTCTCGTGTATACCTCGCCCCCAATTCCGATCCGCGGCTGATCAGACTACAGGCCGCTTTGATCCGTACTTCTCCGGGACCGGGTTCGGGTATCGGAACCTCTTCCAGAGCGATATTGAATTTACCTTCCGGTTTTATGACGCGTTTCATAAATCGATCTGAAAAATAGCTGAATCGTCTGAATACGAAATAGTGGAAGGACGAAGATGAAAGGACATCACGACAATCAGGCCTTCCATTTTTTGGACGCGTGATGGACCAGTACACCGCCGAGGACGATTAAAAATAATATAATCCCTCGTGTGGCTAATAGATAAGGGACATCCACCTCGTTGGCATCACGAAGCAGTATTAAATCAAAACCGGCCTGATAGATCCATATGACGAGCAACACCGCCAGCGAAACAGGCGTGACATATTTAATCATGTAGTAAAAAATGCGAGGGACCTTAATCGCCGCCCCCTCGGTGATTTCAGCCCAGGCGTTCTCCATACCGAAAATCCAGGCAAAAATGATGATTTCAACTAAAGAGAAGACCACCAGCCCCACGGTGCCAACCCAGAAATCGAATTCATTGATGACACCATGACCGATAAAAAACACCACGAAATTACCGAACAAAAATAGAAAGGTCACCACGGCCGCCGCCGATTTTTTACGGGACCAGCCCATTTCATCCTGCAGGAAAGCCATAGGCGGTTGGGTCAGGGCCACGGTAGAGGTGATGCCCGCGAAAAACAACAGACCGAACCACAGCGTGCCGATAATCCGGCCGACCGGGAGCTGTTGTAAGATAAGCGGCATGGACTGGAAGCTTAAATCATACGCGCCGGCATTAGCTATGGCTTCCGTGGCGGAGATACCGAAAAACGCGACGGCGACGGGGATCGCAATTGAACTCCCCAGAACCACTTCGGCAAAACCGTTACTCATGGAGGTGGTCAGGCCCGTCAGCGCAATATCATCTTTCGCCCGCAGATAGCTGGCATAACACTGCATGCTGCCGATTCCGATGCCGAGTGAAAAGAAAATCTGGCCTGCTGCCGCCAGCCACACGCTGCCGTCGCTCAGCCTGCTTAGATCCGGATTCCAGATCCAGGCAAACCCATTCATCACACTCCGTTCTGGAAAAGCAGGATCCGGCGTGCCCAGCGTCAACACACGAAATACCAGAATAACAGCAAACACCATCAACAGAGGCATGGCGTATTTGGCCAGAGTCTCAATGCCTTTAACGACACCACGTACAAGGACCCAGAAAACAATGCTCAAATTGATGATAAAGAAAATATAGGCGGTCGAAATGCTGCTGAAATACTGGCTGGTCGTCATGCCCTGAAAGCTGCTGAGAAAGACCCCCATATCCGCCTGGTTCGTGATGCCGGAATAAACACCCGTGAGAGAAAAGAAACTATAGGCCAGCGTCCAGGACTGCACATAGGAATAGTAAATCGCAAACGCCACCGGGGCGGCAATACCGAGGACCCCGATATATTTAGCAAGCGGATGTCTCCATAGACGGTTCAGAATACCTGGCATGGTTCCGTGGCCGTGCTTACCGCCGTACCGACCGATGCTCCATTCCACCCACATCATGGGAATGCCGACTAATAGAAAGGCAATGAAATAAGGGATCATGAACGCCCCGCCGCCATTGCTCGCAGCCTGCACCGGAAAACGCAGAAAATTACCGAGCCCAATCGCATTGCCGGCCATCGCCATGATCAAGCCGAAACGACTCTCCCATACTTCACGCTCATGATTTTCGGACATAACTTCTCCTTATTTTACCATCTATTTAACTTTTCCTCGACCGGCTACCGGCCAGATGACTTCTACCTGATCTCCGCGGACACCAATCAGTTCATCATGCAGATTCAGCGTCATTTCCTGGTGGAGCGGGATGACTCTCAGCCGGTCACCGACCCGTATTTTTCCATGTTCTGTTCCGACCTCTATATGGCCGTGTTCGACGGACATACCATACATTTTCGCTTCAGGTTGATCGATGATATGGCCGTAGGGCATCGGCGGATAACTGGTAAAAGTCTTCATGCCGCCATCAATGATCACCCGCTCCGGTGTAGGCGTACTGACGACCGTGACGAGCATACGGCAAGGACATCGATCCGCACGCAACATATGTGATCCGCCGATGCGGGTCATCCCTTCCCAGACGTAAGACCCACTCCGCGTCTCGGTACATCCGATATCCTTAGAAACCGACTCACTTCCGGTGCCGCCCCCGCTGATCATCTCAACAGGAATACCATCTTTTGTCATGAGGGCTACGGTTTCTTCAAGAAAAGGCCGCGCCTCCTGACGGCTGGGATAGGTCATGATGCCTTTGAAGTCAATGCCCTTCATGGCGACGAGCTGTCTGGCCAGCGTCGCGGCAGCTCCCGGGGATTGGACCCCGCACCGCCTGGAACCTGTATCCAGTTCAATGATGACCCTGACTTCGCAGCCGTCTCGTCGGGCCTGCTCAGCAATGCCGTGAGCGGTGGCTTCAGAATCTAACGCCACCGTGATGACGGCGCGTTTTGAAATCCGGGTCAGTCGTTCCACTTTTTTTGCCCCGACAATGTTGTATGGAAGTAAGATGTCTTTGATGCCGGCGGCAACCATCACCTCTGCTTCTCCGATTTTCTGGCAGCAGATGCCGATGGCGCCGGATTCTATCTGTTTATGGGCTATCTCGGGTATTTTATGACTTTTGGAATGGCTTCTGAGGGGCATATCCAGAGACCGGCAATGTGCGGCCATATCTGTGATATTGCGTTCCATAAGATCCAGGTCTACAAGATAAGCGGGCGTATCGAGTTCATTGATGTGCATGGGCGGATCCTGACAGTTCTGAGTTCCGAGTAAGCGCACGGCGCGCCGTGTGCTTACACAAGTGAAGAGATAAGAGAAAGTTCCAGGTTCTGAGTTTATACGGGTATTTTCTACAGACTGCCCTTCGTGGATGGAATGCCTTTTATTCGTTCATCGAAGGAGACGGCATCACGCAAGGCCCGGGCGGCCGCTTTGAATAAGGCTTCTACCTGATGGTGCGCATTAACTCCCGTCAGCAGATCCAGATGCATCGTAATGCAGGCATGATCAACAAACGCCTTAAAAAATTCACGGACCATCTCCGTACTGAATGAACCGATACTCGAACGAGAGAAATCGGCATGAAAAGCCAGATGCGAACGGCCGCTGATATCGACGACAGCACGCGCCAGGGCCTCATCAAGAGGTACATAGCTGTGACCGAACCGACTGATGCCGGTTTTGTTGCCAAGCGCCTTTACAAAAGCCTGGCCCAGACA
>CAJXCW010000135.1 GCA_913051705.1 uncultured bacterium | reverse complement strand
AGCGCGATAGTACTCCTGATGCCAGGTGTTCTGAGCGGCGGAAGCCATGCCGGAGCCCTCGTAGGACGCCTTGACCCCGTTGGCCATATCCATAACATACATCGCGCAGCATTCGCCACGAAAGCTGCTCCATGGGGTATTCCATTCCCAACCACCGATGGTCCGGCAGTCTCCACCTGATAAATTTCTCAACATATCGAAATGATGAACGGCCCCCTCAACGAGCAGGCTGTGAGGAATTTCATGCCGGAAGGCGCCCCAGGCGCCGTAGGCCCGGTAATCGGCTGCGAAACGTCCCATGATGTAATTGATTCGGCCAAGTGTTCCATCTCTCAGAACCTGTCGCATCGTCAGCATGCGTTTGGTATACCGGTAATTCTGTATGACATGCATCTTAATACCGGCCTGTTTGACGGCTTTGTAAATATCGATGCAAGCCGCCCAGGTGTCTGCAATCGGCTTTTCGCTCAGGATATCCATTTTCTTATCCACCGCGAGCATAACGGCATCCTTGTGGTAGGCAGGGGGGATGACGATGGTGCAGTAATCTGCTTCCACTTCGGTAAATGCAGTCTCCATATCGGTGTATCGACGGTTGGCAGGCAAACCGAGAAAATCACCTGCCTCATTCAATACATCGCCATTGACATCGACCAGCGCGACGATCTCATGGCGATCGCCGAAACGAGGATAAAAGTGACGAATCCATCCGCTGGCCATCCCGCCGCCGCCGATCATCAGACAGCGTTTTCTTTCAGACATGTGGGCTCCTGGGAGATAATACAGGGTACTGTACGACGAGAACGGGTTTTCTGCAGGACGATAATTTAAGCAATCTACGGATATATTCTAGGCGGCCAGGCGGGCTTGACATAAGTGGCAACGCACAGCGACCGGTATCCGGCTTCCAGGTCAGCGCTGCTGAAGGTAGTTTCTCGTGCCAGGTCTTTTATCTGATCAGGGCTTACTTCCGTCAAGTCGCAGATCTCGAGTAAGGCCCCGTTTTTTTTTCGGGCGCGTATCTCGGCCCAGAAATTTTTAACCTGTTCCTGATGAAGGTTTTTGACGAACTGCACGAAGGAAAGGTCAGCCATATAATGTTTTAAATTGGAAATAGGCATCTTCCCATGCTGTGGATTCGCGAGGTTCGTAGGGCGCTATGGGGAATGACTTGCGGACGATCTCTCGAATCTGCTTCAAATCATGAACTGCCCCTTGCGCCATAGCCTGGACCAGAATATTACCGATGGCGGTCGCCTCAACCGGACCGGCCAGTACAGGGATCTGCGTGGCGTTCGCAGTATATTGACATAATAATTTATTTTGAGTGCCGCCCCCCACGATATGGAGTTTTTCTATGGGCTTACCACGCAGGAGAGCAAGCTGATCGAGTACGAAGCGATATTTAAGCGCCAGGCTCTCGAATATACAACGGGCTATGCCCCCTTTATCTTCGGGTATGGGTTGTCCGGTTCGGCGGCAAGCTTCCTTGATGGCATCCGGCATATGCATCGGATTGAGGAAGGCTGGATCATCGGGGTCGATCAGGGCGGTAAAGGGCGGGGCCGTTTCCGCCAGCCGGGTGATCTCATCAAAGCTGATTTCATCCCCGTCACGCGTCCAAATTCGCCGGCACTCTTGAATCAACCATAGTCCCGTGATATTCTTCAGTACACGGAACGTATTTTCCACGCCCCCTTCGTTGGTCATGTTAAACGCCAGGGCATCAGGGGTAATAATCGGTTTTGCCGACTCAATACCCATGAGCGACCAGGTGCCGGAGCTGAGATACGCCCAGTCTTCACCCAGGGCTGGGACAGCCGCTACAGCAGACCCTGTATCATGGGTCGCCGGGGCGACGACCGTGACCGGTCCGATCCCGGTTTCTTCCGCAATCTCAGGGAGCAGAGGGCCAAGTGCCGTGCCGGGTTGAATAATATCCGGCATAAGGTGTGTGGGTAAATCCAGGGTCTCCATCAACGACCAGGCCCAGGTACCGGTCCGTGGGTTATAGCATTGGGTGGTGGTGGCGTTGGTAAATTCAACCGCCGTCACGCCGGTGAGAAAAAAATTGAACAGGTCCGGCATCATCAGAAATTGTTCCGCCTGTTTTAATAAAGGCGATTCGTCTTTGTGTAATGCCAGAAGATGATAAAGTGTATTAATGGGCAGAAACTGGATACCCGTTTGTTCAAAAATCATCTCTTTGGAAACCTGGGTGAATGCCCATTCCATCTTACCGTCCGTATGCGGATCGCGGTAGGCGTATGGATTGCCCAACAAGGTCTGATGTTTACCGATCAGCCCGAAATCGACGCCCCAGGTATCTACACCAACACTGACAGGCGTTTGATCTCCCCGCGCACATAAGATGAAAGCCTGCTTCATCTCCTCGAACAGGCGCAGGACATCCCAATGTAGATGGCCCAATAAACGGCCCATGCCATTCGGAAATCGGTGTATGTCTTTCAGGGTAAGGCGTTCGCCATCGAAAGAGCCCAGAACGGCTCGCCCGCTTGACGCGCCCAGGTCGAAAGCAAGATAGCGCTGGTGCATGAGATCAGGTATTGGTTAAGGGGTTTGGATTTTAAGTCTTAATGTTTTGACCATATGTCGGATTAAGCGATTCGTCAAGAGGAAACACATAGACCTCAGACGTTTATATCACCATCGTTTTCCAGACGCCCTGTCTGAAACGATAGAAGCATGCCGTTCCCAGCATACAGATATAAACGGTCGCCCCCAGCCAGGCGCCCCAGAAGCCCATATCCAGTGTAAAGGTCAGCAGATACGCCAGCGGCAGAAAAAAGAGCCAGGCGCCGATGAAGGCGGCGCTGGCCGTCCATCGTGTATCGCCGGCGCCCCTGAGGGCGCCTATGAAGACGACAGCCAGCGCATCAAATCCCTGGAACAGGGCGGCGTAAAGCAACCCCTGCTTGCCGTATCTGATCACGTCCGGACTGTCGTTGAAAAAAGTAACAAGCGGTTCAGGGAATAAAAGAAACAGAAGGCCGATAAACACCATAATACCGGCCGCCAATTTTAAGGCGCTGTACGTACTTCGTTCTGCCAAATCCAATTGCTTTGAGCCGATATACTGGCCGACAAGCGTTGTCGCAGCCATGCCCATACCCATGCCGATCATATACGATATGGACATCAACTGGATCGCTATCTGATTGGCGGCCAGTTGGGCATTGCCAAGCCGACCGATAAAAGCGCTGAATATAACAAAACTACCGATATCAAGAAAACGCTGTAAACCGATAGGCGCACCGACGCGAATGATTCGGCCAAGGTCCTGTCGATTCGGCCATACCAGAGTCCGGTTTGCGAAGGGCGTCAGATACCTGCGAAAAAACAGAACGACATAAATCAATCCGCCCGAGAGCCCGGCAATGGCCGAACCGATAGCCGAACCCTGGACTTCCAGCCGGGGCAATCCGAAATGGCCGTAGATCAGACCGTAGTTCAGGATGATGTTAATTATATTAATGGTAATACCTATCTTCATCGGGGTTTTGGTGTCTCCAACACCTCGAAAGAAACTGGCGATGGTCATGCCGACCATTAAGCCCGGCGCGTCGAGCAAACGCCACTGAAGATAGGTGACACCGAGGTCGTGCACTTCTGGCGAAGGTCCAGCCAGATCGAACATGATCGGCGCAAGCATAATACCGGCCCAGATCAGAACACCACTGATCAGCGCCACATAAATCCCCTGCCAGGTCATATATCCACAGGCGGTATATTTCTTTGCCCCATAGCTCTGCGACACAAAGGTATTCAACCCCATGGCCAGTCCGAGAAACGGTAGATAAAACAGCCAGGCCATCATTGAACCCAACCCGACGGCCCCAATTTCCACCTCGCCTAATTGCCCGACCATATACGTGTCAACCACACCTAATAACGTCTCTGATATGTTAGCCAGGATAATAGGATAGGACAACAGCCAGACTTCACGAATCCCACCGGACGCGCAGGAGACAAAGGGTTCGATTTTCTTAGAAGGTGATTCTGTCGAAGAAGCAGATTCTGTGGTAGTCATGTATGTTCAGGACGTGGGGAGTAAACTTAATGGGATAAAAAATCCCGACGGTCCTGTTGAAAATCGACCATCGGGGTATATATATAGTATTAAAAAAATCCGTCATCAATTATTAGATCGTAACGAAACCGCCCGGTCAAGGTCGGCTTGTGCCCCTTCCAGATCTCCCATCTCTTCTTTTACAATCCCCCGAATGTTATAGGCGATGCTGTCGTTCTGATTAACCGAAAGAGCCTGGTTATAGTCTTCCATTGACCCTTCCAGGTCGCCCAATGGACGCCGCAGGTTCGCCCGATTTCGGAAATAAGAGGATTTAATAGGATTGAGTGCAATGGCCTCATCATAATCATTGCGAGCGCCGGTCAGATCCCCCTCCCGTTTGCGAAGGACCCCCCGGCTATTATACGCGGCGCTATAACGTGGGGCCAATGCAATAGTCTTATTATAGTCCAGTTTGGCGCCGAGGAGATCACTTTGTCTCAGCCGCAGATTGCCTCTCTCACGAATATAGGTCGGCTCATTGGATGACAGGGTGATGGCCTTGCTGAAATCAGACTCGGCGCCGACCCAATCCCGGCTTTTAACCCGCTGCTGACCGCGAGCATAAAATTCTGATGCTGTTTCAAACTCAAATGTTTCCGCAGCCGGCGAGGTTCTGCTATCTGTATTAGCCGGGTCGCTCGCTGCGATATTGGTCGTTTTAGTCTCCGGTGCCGGAAGTCTGGTGATATTCACCTCCGGTTCATCTTCCACACTGCTGTCATTTTGAGAGGGCGGAGACGATGAAGAGGCCGCGGCCTGCGGTGTCTCTCCCGAATTGTCAAGAGGGAATGTAACCCGGTTATCCACAGGTTCTACAGTCTGAGGCAGTGGAGATTCTACCGTAGCCGACGTTTCCGTGTCTGCTTCCCGCTGGAAGGTCCACTTCTGCGATCGGCGGCGTACGGAAAAACAAGAACCAAGCCCCAACAACGCCGATCAGAACAACGGCCGCTGCAATCCATAGGAATGATTTTTTAGAATATCCACCTGCCGGCTCCAGCGTTGCGGCCCTCGTCCCAGCGGACCGGGTGCCGGTACGTGCCATCGGAGGGGAAGCACCGCCCGTGGCAATGCTTGATGAAGGCATATATCATTGTTCCTGGCGTAGTATGTACCGCATTTTAGCCGAGCATGGTCAAGTCCGCGAGCGCCGCCGTTAGCGCCGGCATCCTCAATATGAAAAGCCCGAGCTGCTGGCCAGATCTCAAAATGAATTATGGACCTGGGACATCACCAGGCTCAAAGGACCTGTGCCCTGGCATTACTATTATCTGTATGTCATTATTGATGTGTTCAATCGCTATGTTGTAGGTTTTATGGTGGCCGAGCGTGAATCAGCCGAACTGGCCATTGAACTCATTGAGACCAGCTGCCAGAGACAACACATTCTCCCCGAAGAACTTACCTTGCATTCAGATCGGGGCGCTGCGATGACATCCAAATCTATGGCGCTGTTCCTTTCCGACCTTGGGGTGAATAAATCGCACTCAAGGCCTCATGTATCCAATGATAATCCGTTCTCAGAAGTCCAGTTCAAAACCGTCAAATATCATCCCATATTCCCGGATCGGTTTGGCTCTATTCAGGACGCAAGAGTCTGGGCGCAAGACTTTTTCGACTGGTATAACAACCATCATCGCCATTCATCCCTTGCTCTCATGACGCCATATATGGTGCATTATGGACAGGCAGAGCGCGTTCGAGAACAGAGAAAACAAGTACTCGCCCTCGCCTACAATACGCATCCGGAGCGGTTTGTCAGAGGATTAGCCGCGCTTGAACCCCTGGCACAGGCCGTTTGGATCAATCCACCTGAATCCACAAAGGAGGTCACAGAAAAACTACCCTAAATTCTCAAAAAAAGTGTCTCATTTTACTTGACACATTCCGGTCTCGGTAATGATCAACGCATCATCGAATAGCCAGAACCTGAGGCCGCCCCGACCACGATCGCAATTTTATTCTCCAGTTGGACCGATTAAACACCAACGTGATACACATGGCCCGATAAACACATTCGGAAATAGAGCAGAGCTATATATCCTATAATAAAATAGCTATCTGTCAATGAAAATCACCTAGTGGAACTTAAAGCGCCGTCTCTGAAAATAGTTTTGACTTTTCCTCTTATATTTCATATCGTCAGAAATTCTATCTTCCCGTAATTGAAGGCTCCCGCAGCAAATTTCGGGGAGCCAAAGATGCGGAATATGTTGGTGGCAACACAAACTACGACGTTACCGGGTAAAACCATTCAGTCCCCTATTGTGTTCCGCCAGAATATTACTATAGAACAGGTGATAAAGGAGTAACCATGTCTTCTCTTCCGGAAGCGTTTCAACTGGACGGGCAGGTCGCGCTCGTCACGGGCGCCAGTTTCGGGCTTGGATACGGTATGGCGGCCGGTCTTGCCGAAGCAGGTTCCGATATTATCGCGGTCAGCCGCTCGATTGAGAATCTGGCTAACATAGAACAAACGGTACGCCAGATGGGCAGAGCATGTCTACCGATTGCTTGCCATGTTGGAGATCGCACTCAGGTAAAAGCGATGGTAGCCCAGGCTCTGGACAGATTTGGGCGGATTGATATCCTGGTGAACAATGCAGGCATCATTCGCCGGACACAAGCCACGGAATTCAGCGAAGCCGACTGGCAGGATGTCCTTGATGTGAATCTGAACGGCGTTTGGTATTGCTGTCAGGAAGTCGGGCGGGGCATGGTGGATCGAAAACACGGCAAAATCATCAATATCGGCTCCGTCTTGAGTTATCAGGGAGGGGTTACCGTACCCTCCTATGCGGCGAGCAAGGGCGCTCTGGCACAACTTACACAGGCACTGGCCAATGAATGGGCTTCACAGGGCGTTAATGTCAACGGTATCGCACCGGGATATTGCATCACGGACAATACGGACGCACTACGTAATGATCCCGAACGAGCTCAGGCCATTCTGGCACGCATACCAGCAGCCCGATGGGGATTGCCGGAAGATTTAAAAGGGGCTGTTGTGTTCCTGGCATCACGGGCGTCGGATTATGTCCACGGCCATCTGCTGGTGGTCGATGGAGGATGGCTGGGGAGGTAGGTCAATTGGTGAATGATGATTGAAACGATACAAGAAAACGGGCAGGTCCCAGATTCACCTTCCAGGGAGCCTGCCTGTTCTTTATGCCGTTCTTCTTTCTCTCACCGGCTCATCCTGGATTCGGCTCCAGAGGTCTTTCCATTCCTTGGTATCCTCTTCCGGCCACGTTTCCAGACGTATACCCGGTACGTAGGGGGTCAGGCTCATGGCCTTGCTTATGTCCGGCATATGGACGACACTGCCGTCGGGGTACACCACTGTCCGGATGATTCGTGGTCGCGGGGTATTGTATACTTCCCCCTGATCCCGGTAGGGTTGTAACGCCTCTTCTGGTACGGTATAACGAACTATCGCCTCTTCATCTGTTTCTATGCCTAATCCCGGTCCTTCGGGTACCCGATGAAATCCGCCGATGACATCGATCGGTTGTTTGAGCAGATGGTGACTGTATAGATTAAGGCAGGTAATGGCTGGCCAGGAGGCGTGGGAGAGTACCGCGCCGAGGTGTGCCGCCCAGGTGGTGGTCAGTCCATCGCCGACCAGTTGCAGCCAGAACGGCATATTGGCAGCAGCACTGAGTGTGGCGTCCCGGATGACCTGTGTAGCGCCGCCGCCGATGACAAAACCGTCACACACTTCTTCACGGATAACCGTTGTAAAGGGCGGTGAGCCGAAGTGCATTGCGATGGGCCGACTGATGGCCTGCCGTAACTGGCGATTTCCCATAATATCGTGTTGAGGAATAGGCGTTTCGAACATGGCTACGTTATCGAACTGCTCTAATTTTCGCATGATGGGCATGGCTGCAGCGGCATTCTGCATACTGCCGTTGGCGTCCAGGTCCAGCTTGAAATAAGACGGTACAACGGCGGTGACCGCCTCCATCTGAGCCACAATATCGCGCCAGGGTCTTTGTTTCAGTTTAATGCTGGTATACCCCTTTTCAACCGCATCCCCCGCCTCACCTGCCCACTCCTCAGGTGATCCTTCATTCGACCACCAGGAGATCGGCGCCCAGTCCCGTACTTTGTTGCCCATCAATTTGTAGCAGGGTACGTCCAGTGCTTTGCCCACGACATCATACAACGCCATTTGCAGTCCGGCGCCCAGCGAGTCGTCAAGCAGCAAGTCTGCCGGACTTTTGCCCATGACCCTTGCGATGGCCTGATCCGTCACCCGGGCAAAGGTATAATGAACAACCGTTTCTCCCCAGCCGATGATACCGGTGTTCGTGGTGACCTTACACAATTCAAGGATGGACCAGTTGTAAACAGTCCTGGCTGTAATTTTTTGCTGACGCGGAGTAAATGGAACGTCGACGATAGTACGTTCTACATTGGTGATTTTCACTGGAGGGTACCTCCGGGAAAGGGAAACGACGAAAAGAACAGCGAGCGAAGCGGAGCGCGTTTTAGTAATGCCTCAAAGAAGCGTTCATTACTTTCTATTGAGGTAGCGAAATCCATCTGCGAATCGACACCCCGTATGGCGCGCAGGGTCCGATAGAACCTGCCATCTGCGAAATTACCACATTATGATTATTTATAGACGGTTGAAGTATAGATGTTCAATCACCAATCACCAATCACCAATTAGTTTCAGACCGGGTGTTCCAGATAAGCAGCCAGTAGCGCCACGCACTGCCCTATGCCGTCACGGGGGATGATTTCATATCCATGCGTATTTTCTGTGGCGATGCACAGTAAAGCGGCGCGGGCGGTCTGTCCGATAGCTTTGGACAGAGAGGCATCGGAGCCATAGCTCTGCCAGTAGGCGCATTGCGGGTCCATACCCAACAGTCGTCCGCAGGCCAGGAGATGATCGCTGATGGTCTTGTCATATAGTCCCGCTGCATCGCCGTAAACGACAATCGGTTCAGCGGTAAGGGCGACGCCGTATTCCTCAACGGCCGGCCCGGAGTCCACAGCCAGGGTGATGTCCCCAGGTAGCGTTCGCGATGCGTAGGTGGCGCCATGGGCGCCGATTTCTTCGGTGGTGGTCATGACAAGATAGGTATCTCCGGCGGGTTGTTTGTCTTCTGCCTTCATCCGTGCCGCGGCGCCGAGCAATGTGACGATGGCCGCCCGGTTGTCCATAAAATAACTGCCGATACAGTCATCAATATCGAACAGAGTACGACGTGATCGGGCGATGACCACACGTGTCCCGGCATGAACGCCGGCTTCTTTGAGCTGAGCCAGGGTTTTGCGTGTGAAAATATAGGGGTGGCTCCAGTCCATCGCCTTATTGCCCCCCTTGGCTTTGACTTCCCATATTCTGGCCGAATCAGCCGTCGTATGCTGCGGACCGATGGACAAGACGCCCGGTAGAATCCCCTGGTCGGCCATAATCTCCACCGGTCCCTGGCCGTAGTTGGCCGGATAGATCCCGCCGAGGGGGTTGACACGCAACGTACCGTCCTCATTGATACGCTTGACGATCATGGCCAATTCGTCCATATGGGCCATCACGCGAATAGCCGGTCCTTCATTAGAGACACCGCGCAAAAAGCCGATGACGTTGCCGGAAGCATCCGTCCACGTTTTGTCACAGAGGGTTTCCAACTCACGAATACAGATGGCTCGAACTTCGTCCTCCTGACCGGATGGACCACGTGCAGAGATGAGCTCCTGGAGCAGGGGGATCAGGTTGTCGGGATTGGTCATTAAAATCTCCTGATGGCGGTTATCTTCTCAATTAACTTGACATCTGATAAATCTGTTGTACGATATCCATATCAATCCTTCATAGTCGAAATATGCGCTTAAATATCGATTATTTCTATATTTATTTCTACATTTTTTATCAAGGGGAAAACTATGCATCGTCGCATATGGACGCTGATGGCCTGTCTGGCTTTGTTTGTCGTAGTCGCTGCTTGCGGATCGTCCGAGTCGGATATGCCCGCCGAAATGACTCCTGATTCGAATGACATGACCGATGCGTTAGCCGCCGGGGCCGACCGAGGGGCTATTGTTGCGCATCTGATGCAAGCGGAGCGGATGAAGAAGAATACCGGTGCTATGGTGAAGCTTTTTCCCGACCTGGACCGGCAGACGGCGTATGACATTCAGGCTGACATTCTGGCGGAGAAACTAAAGATGGAACGCCGGATCGGCTGGAAAATAGGATATTCGCGTATGCCGGAGGGAGAAACGACGGTTGATCCGATATTCGGCCATATTATGGAGACCAACAATTTCCAGCAGAACACAGCACTGTCGCCGTCCTTATTCGTCAACGATACCACGGCGGTCGAAGGTGAATTCGCTTTCTGGATCGGAAAGGACCTTCCGGGACCTGATGTGACGCGAGAACAAGTCATCGACGCCATATCCGCCGTGGGAGGCGTTGTCGAACTGCTGTCTTCCTGGACCCGGGGTCCGAAGGGCATGGAGACGACCCATACCCATGATATTACGGGCAACGTGTTTCACGTAGGCGTGATCCTGGGCGAAAAGCGGGTCAAGCTCAAGGATATCGATTTTACGCAGGAGATCGTCACCGCAGAGATAAATGGGGTCGCCGAAGCTACCGCATCGGCAACGACCCTGATGGGCAAAGATCCCATAGAGGCGATTACCTGGATAGCGAACGAACTGCCGAAGTATACCGACACCCATCTGAAGGTCGGTGATTTCGTGATTTCCGGTACCGTCTTCAGTCCGCCCCGCATGGGCCCCGGAGGTACCGCGAAGATGCATTATTCAACGCTGGGGACGATTGAGGTGGAGTTAAAGTAGAGGTATGAAAAAAAACACCATCGTCGGCCTTGGAGAGCTTCTCTGGGATATGTTGCCGTCCGGGCCGCAACTGGGCGGTGCACCGGCGAATTTTGCGTATTACGCTTCGCTGTTGGGGAACCAGGGCATCGTAGCGAGTTGTGTAGGGGATGATGACCTGGGGGTCATGGCGTTACAACGGATCGAGCAGCTTGGGCTGTCCACGGGGGCTATTCAGCAAGACCAAAATCATCCAACCGGCACTGTTGATGTAACGGTCGATGTGCAGGGGCAACCAGATTTTATATTTAAGACCAACGTAGCCTGGGAGCATATGGCCTGGACGACCTGTTGGGCGGAACTGGCTGCACAAACGGATGTGGTGTGTTTCGGATCGATGGCGCAATATGACACGGCATCCTCTGCGACTATTGGTCATTTCCTTGAGGCCATGAGGCCTGATGCGCTTCGTATATTCGATGTTAACCTGCGTGAAGCCCTGTTTTCAGCAGACGTTCTGTCGGATTCTATGAAAAAATCCGATCTGGTTAAGCTGAATGATGATGAGTTGCCCCGTGTTTGTGTTCTGCTTGGCATTGACGGAAATGATCTAAAATCACAGGCCGAGCGCTTGCTGTCTTTTTTCGCTCTTCAAATGGTTTGCGTCACCCGAGGCGCAAAAGGCAGTCTGCTCATTTCATCTACAGAGCTGGTGGACCATCCGGGTATCTCTGTAGATGTCGCCGATACCGTCGGGGCCGGTGATGCTTTCACGGCGGTATTAGCCGACGGTTATGTTCGGAAAAAGTCGCTCCATGGTATCAGTGAAGCAGCAAACCATCTTGGCGCCTGGGTCGCATCGCAAACAGGGGCTACTCAGAAACCAGATGATCAGATTCTGGCAGAGATCCATCGATTATTTTGCTCGTAGACGACTTTGACGGCCCATCGGTATATCAAAATCTTGAACAGGGAGATACATAATGTCACTGAGCCGAAGAGATTTTTTACGGACGACCGGCACAGCCGGTGTGGCTGTAGTAGTAAGCGCAGCCGGGTGCAACAATCCTTCTCAAACCTCTGATGATGATCCTATCAGCCGTCTCCAGTCCATGACAACCGACATCGTCCCTATTACTGTAGACGAACGATTGGCGCGTATTGAGAAAGCACGCCGTTTGATGCAAGATAATAATATCGACGCCATGTATGTCGAATCCGGTTCCGGCCTATTTTATTATACCGGGGTGCGTTGGGGCCGTAGTGAGCGTATGCTGGCGGTGGTTATACCTGCCAGAGGAGACATCGCCTATATTTGTCCTGGCTTCGAGGAAGAACGCCTTCGCGAATTGATTATGATCGGTGATGATGTACGCATCTGGGAAGAAGATGAGAGCCCTTATCAGCGAGTCGCCCAGATTTTTACGGATCGTGGTATCAGAAATGGTACGATCGGCATGGAAGAGCGGGTCCGTTTTTTTCTATATGAGGGGATCAGGAAGGCCGCGCCGCACCTGACCTATGTCAGTGCCGACCCAGTAACTATTCCCTGTCGCTCGATCAAATCTCCAGCGGAAATTGCGCTGATGCAGCGTGCCATGGATATCACGATCGAGGCTTATAAAGTCTGTGTCGCCTCTTTGAAGGAAGGGATGTCGCAGAGTGAATTCCGGGATATCAGCGCCGCAGCCCATAAAGCGCTGGGAGCGAGCGGCGGCATCGGTGTTCAGATGGGACAGAATACGGCCTTTCCTCACGGCAGTAAGGAACAGACCTATTTAAAAGAAGGCGATGTGGTCCTGATGGATGGCGGTTGCAAGGTTGACGGGTATTCTTCCGATATCAGCCGGACTGTGGTGTTCGGAGAGCCGACGCAGCGTCAGCGGGACATCTGGAATCTGGAGAAAGAAGCGCAGGCCGCGGCGTATGCGGCAGCCCAGGTGGGCACACCATTTGAAGCGCTGGATGCAGCGGCGCGGAAAGTCATTGTCGATGCCGGCTTCGGTCCCGGCTACCAGGTTCCCGGTCTGCCTCATCGGACCGGCCACGGGATCGGTCTGGATGGCCATGAATGGTTCAATCTGGTCAAAGGGAACAAAACCCCGCTGGCGCCCGGTATGTGTTTCAGTAATGAGCCGACCATCTCTATCTACGGTGAATTCGGGATTCGTCTGGAAGATTGCATTTATATGACAGATACCGGTGCCGTATATTTCACCCAACCAAGCCCGAGTATCGACCAGCCGTTTGCGTAAAAGGCGGGTAAAGATAGACATCGCTCGCTGGAGTAAGTGCCTACTGCACGTCGGCGGAAATAATAAGACATTTTGAAGATGGAAGGTTCCCTCTGGGAACGCTTCGAGCACTACGTGGTTCCCGCTTAAAGCCTGCGGGAATGACAATCTTTGTTGAAATGTAGCAATACTTCCGCCGACGTGTACTATCCCAATCCGAAAATCATCATTTTGAAATAAAAAGTGTGATCTGTATCATTTCTGATTAGTTCAACGGACTGTAACTTAAATACATCCTCGGGGAAGTACGGCTTGATTATAACCCTGCTATGCCACAGAACAGGTCATTTCCCCTTACGTTGGTACAATATACTCCAACTGATTCGCCTTATACGTTTGTGAAATTACGGATTTACACTTCGTTTGACATAGAATTCAAATATATTTTTTAGAATAGTCTACAAATACATCAACACCAGAATATCTGTCCGATCATCTTTTGAAGGAGCACGTGTCTTGAAAAGACTGATACGATTTTTTTCGATGGGTCTGATTGTGCTGAGTGGATCGATACTGGTCGATACGTATCTTAGTTTTGCCCAGGGGACCACCACCTGGACAGGGGGCGTCTCCACCGATTGGGACGATGCTTCAAACTGGGATAACGGCGTACCCGGATCATCGGATCATGCGGTGATTAATAATGCGACGTTTGATCCGGTGCCGAATGTAGCGGCTTCAGTCAACGACCTGACCATCAACGCCGTCGGGTTCCTTATAGTAAACGGGCAGTCACTTGTTATAAATGGTAATCTCCTGGTCACTATTACCAATAATCCCGGTGACGGTTTCATTATGACCAACGCAGCGGATAATGTCACCGTTGAGGGCAATGCCACATTTACCCATGTTAATAACAACGACATAGCCACCAGCGTAGGCAATTTCACCGACGGTGTCCTTAAGTTCAGGGGGCATTTTACGCAGACCAACGGTAGCAACTCAAATCCACGTCCTATTTTCGCCTCCACAGGCACCAGAGTTGTTTTCGATGGCTCTGGAACACAAAATATCAGTTTTTCAGACCTGGGAACGACTTTCTCTCGATTTCAAGATTTGAGTATTGAGAATACGTCCCCTCAGCTGTGTTAACTTCAACACCGCCATTATCGTAAACGGCAGGCTGATGGCGCCGGGGAACGAGATCCCGGTGTTCGATCTCGGGTTTGTTAAGGTCGGAATCGCCATTTGTTGGGATATGCATTTCCCCGAAGTATGTCGCGCAATCCTTGTGCAGGGGGCGGACATGATCTTGCATCCAACGATCGGGAATGACCGTCGCGATGTATGTCCAGTCAGATGCAAGGAGAACGGTTTACCGATGGTTGTTTCGATATTCAAAGATGCAAGTTATGCGATCGATGTCCGCGGAAAGGTTACCGCCGATCTGGG
>CAJXCW010000134.1 GCA_913051705.1 uncultured bacterium | reverse complement strand
CAAAAGCGGCCTGATAGGTACGGGGCTCGGGATGCTGGCAGGCGGCCTTCTGGGCGTTGCTCCCGGTATGACCAACAGTATCAAGGGCAATCAGTTTGATGCCGGACGCACCCTATTGTTTGGTGGCCTCTTCGCTGCTTTCGGAGGGATCGGCGGCGGCGTAGCTGGGGTGAAAAAAGGCACGCAGGACATCTTCATATTTTCCGAATATCTGGAAGGATCGGACGCCTATTTGCTCACGCAACAATTGAAAGGTGTTTTGCCCGGTGTAGACGATGTGCTGTCGGATCTGAGGCGCGGTATCCGGGGTTTGAACGCTGGACAGATTAAAGAAATGGTGACACAGAGCAATATTATATACACCATCGATGACAATCCCTTCTGTTTCTTAGTCGTGAACTCGAGATCGGTAAAAATATATCTGTCGGCAACCCAAACGGATGTGTCCGATCCCCTCGGTTTGTTACGCCCCTGGTCAACCCGGGATAGTTGGTTTGCGATCAGTCCCGGTGGCGATATGGATTACGCGATAAATCTTATTAAACAGGCCTATGCAAAGGTCAGTACCTAAGGAACGACCGTTTATAACCCCATCATCCATCTTTCTCAAGAGAGGTCTATCATGACTCGTTTTTTCAATACCGCCTTTATGATCATTTGCATTGGTCTATTGGGTTTGAACTGCGGCAATCAGGAGCCCGATATCGTCGATCAGGTCGATACCCCGCCGCTCGATGAAGCCCAGGTCATCGCTAATCGGGTCATGGACGCCATGGGTGGTAAAGAGAACTGGGACAATACGCGGTATCTGAGATTTTCATTCTTCGGCTTCCGCACCCATCACTGGGACAAGTGGACCGGACGTTACAGGGTATCGTGGACCGACCGGCAAAGCAAGAAGGACTATTTAATCCTGATGAACTTAAACACAAAAGAAGGGAAGGCGTTCGTGGCCGGTGAGGAAGTGACGGATGCCGAAGAGCTGCAAGAATTAATGACCCGCGGTGAACGCGCCTGGATCAACGATATCTACTGGCTTCTTATGCCGTATAAACTGCAGGACCCCGGCGTCAATCTGGTGTACGAAGGGGAAGTGACCATCGACGAAAAAATGTACGACAAACTACATTTAAGTTTTAACGACGTAGGGGTTACGACCGGCGACGAATACTGGGCTTATATCAATAAAGAGACGCATCTGATGGACAAGTGGGAATATTTACTTCAGTCGCGTGAAGGCCAGGAAGAACGAAGTCGGGGGGAATGGAAATGGAACAACTGGCAGCCGTATGGAAGTATTCTTTTGTCGGCAGAGCGTGAAGGGACCGACGGTACGAAGCGGGCACATGGCGATGTCGGCGTCTTCGATCATATGGCCGACGCGATTTTCTCTTCGAGTGATGCGGTGACCGATGAGATGTTGCAGGCTTCCGCCACCACGCCGACCTCTCAACCCGCGGCGGCTACATCACAGCCTGATTGACGGAGACCGGTATGGCCACTATGGCGCCTACGCCTATCCATATAGCCCTTGATCATCCGGAAAGCGGCCGACTGACCATTTTCTGGGATGACGGCAGTGAATCTGAATATCTCCTGGCTGATTTACGTAAAACCTGTCCATGCGCCACCTGCAGAGATTTACGAGACCAACTGACAACGAGCAGTGAACTCACCCTGCTTACCAACCATGCCATAGATCCCAGTACAGAGGTGATCCATATGGAGACCGTAGGACGATATGCTATTCAGTTCACCTGGAAAGACGGCCATAATACCGGGATCTATACCTACGAATTTCTACGGGAGGCAGGACAGAAAAAGCAATAAAGCCATGAGGGTCTATCGCCATGATCATTTATTGCCCTAAATAGGACCATTCAAGAGGAGAACAGGCTGTGCCGTCCGAACAGTTACGGAATCTCAAAGTAAAAGTCGGTTTATTGGGCGTAACCCACCCGCATGCCGACGCTCATTTGCGTACGCTTGAATTGCTGGACGAAGTGGAAAGCATTGCCGCCTGGGATGAAGGCGAAATCGACGTGGATGCCTTGAAAAAAGAAAATCGTCCTAAATTGGAGACGACGCAGACCACATTGGAACAAATATTAAACCGGCAGGATATTCCTATTATTATCAGCCTGGGGTCCAATAGCCGAAATCCGGACTGGATCATTCGGGCCGCCGGTGCGGGAAAACATATTCTTACAGAAAAGCCCGTGGCGGCGAATTCCAACGCTTTAAATCGTGTCGTCAGCGTTATTCGCCATGCCGGTGTACATCTGGGCGTTTATTATACCTGGCGGTTCAATCCTATTGCACGTGATATCCGGGCTATGATTGAACATGGCGTCATCGGCAAATTGTTGACGGTCGAAGCACGGATGATCACCTCGCAGGTGCAATTTCGAGATCCATCTCACTGGCTGTTCAAAAAAAATATCGCCGGCGGCGGCATCCTGAGCTGGCTTGGCTCTCACTGGATTGATTTAATACGATATATCACCCAGGATGAAGTGGATACCGTTTCTGCTATGGTCGATACCTTGAATGGTGTTGCGATCGACGTGGAAGATACGGCTGTGGTCCTCATGCATTTGAAAAGTGGGGCGCTCGCTACGCTTCACGCCGGCTACCTGCTTCCCATCAGCCAGACGGGGTATACCTCCGGCACATACGATACCTACCTCTGTTTCCGTGGCCTTAAAGGGAATATCACCTGGCATCCGACCAATCCCGAACGAGAAGTCATTGTGGAAAGCGTAGCGCCGGGCTGGCGTGCAGCGCCGCATCGGGAGTTAAAATATACCATGGCTGAGTCCGACGCCTACGGCGGTCAATACGGTCTGGAACTTGTTCGACAATTCATTATTTCCGCGATGCGTAATGACACCCCTGCCAATGGCGCCGAGAACGCGCTTCGCGTCATGCAAATCATTGAAGCAGCCTACCATTCCAATAGCTCGGGACGGACGGTCAAAGTAGGGGAAGAGCGGAGGTAGGAATTCATTATTCCACATGCCATCCTTAACCGACAAAATTGTTCTCATCACCGGTGCATCCGCCGGTATTGGTCATGCTACGGCTGTTGCCTTCGCCAGAGAGGGCGCCACGGTTGTACTGGCAGCGCGCTCCGAGGACCGGCTGCAGCAGGTATCTGATGAAATAGAACAATATGGGCGCCCCGCCCTGGTGCTGCCCGTTGATGTGGCGGACCGGGATGGTGTGTTTACCATGATGGCCCGCATCATGGATTCATTCGGCCGTATCGATATTCTGGTCAACAATGCCGGTATCGGTTTGGTCGGCCCGGTCGTTGATATGGCGCCGGCCGATTTACAACGGGTGATCGATGTCAATCTCTTTGGCATGATCTGGTGTACACAGGCCGCCCTGCCCCATATGATACAACAAAAAAGCGGCCAGATCATCAATGTGTCCTCTATTGTGGGAAAACGGGCTATACCCTATATGTCCGCCTACTGTGCCAGTAAGTTCGCTATGCAGGCCTTTTCCGAATCCTTGCGTGTCGAGATCACCCCTCACAACATACGTGTCACCGTCATCTGTCCGCCACGCGTCCAGACAGAATTCGATACAACCCCCATGATGCAACATCAAATCAGCCAGAGAGTCAATTTCCGTGGTATTACCTCCGAATCAGTGGCCTCGGTGATTATTCGCGCTGCCCGTAGACGTCGCAGCGAAGTGATCATTTCCCTACCGGCTAAATGCCTGGCGCTCGGTCAGAGAATATCACCCCGCCTGATGGACTGGGCCATAACCCTGATCTGGAATCGTCTGGCCCATAAACAACAATAATGAGTAGCCTGTAATAGGGGAACTCATCACAACGCTGTTTCATTCCCCTATTACAACGCACCAACTCATAACCCATAGAGTTCCGAGTTTCGAGTTCCGGGTAATAAGTAGTATACTTTGTTGACATGCTACATGCCTCTCGACACTCGGAACTTGGAACTGTCTTTACAAATCACCAAATCACCAATGTCTTTCATTCATATTCCAAAAAGCTGGCACATACCGGCATCACAGGCTACACCTGAAGATATCTATCTTGACCGCCGCCGATTATTGAAAACAATGGGTTTCGGGGGTATCAGCGCGCTTGGGGTTCTGACCGGCTGTAATCGCCTCAATGCCTGGAGACCTGACAATCCGAATCAGGATGCCATCTTACAACCCCCCTCTACAGGGCCACCTCAGGCATCCCGCACTCAAGATTTATATCCTGCTCGGCACAATCCTGCTTTCACACTGGATCGCCCGCTAACGCCGGAATATACGGCCAATAAATATAATATTTTTTATGAGTTTGCGGTATCCAAGGATGTAAATAACTACGTTCACAAATTTCGGACCCGACCGTGGGAGGTAGAGGTGAAAGGGCTGGTTGAAAAGCCCCAAACATTCGATCTGGATGATCTGGTCCGCATGATGCCTCTTGAGGAGCGGTTGTATCGGTTCTGTTGTGTCGAAGCCTGGGCGATGGCGATACCCTGGACCGGATTTCCGTTTAAAGCGCTGCTCGACAAAGTACAGCCCATGTCGGATGCTAAATATGTCAGGATGCTAACCTTCCTTCGGCCGTCGGAAGCGCCCGGACAACAAGCGAAATGGTTTCCGTGGCCTTACTATGAAGGCTTAACAATAGAAGAAGCGATGAACGAGTTAACCCTGCTGGCGACCGGTATCTACGGCCATGAGCTGCCGGTTCAACACGGTGCGCCCATTCGTCTGGTCACCCCATGGAAATATGGATATAAAAGTATTAAGTCCATTGTGCTCATCGAACTGGTAAACGAAAAACCCAGGACTTTCTGGAATGACGAGGCGCCGAGTGAGTACGATTTTTATGCCAATGTAAACCCCTACATCCCCCATCTTCGCTGGTCACAAGCCACAGAGCGTATGCTGGATACAAACGAAAAACGAGAGACCATGCTGTACAACGGCTATGCGCCTTATGTCGCCCATCTGTATAAGACTTAGGGGTGCGGAAATCTGCTAATCGCACTCTGTGATTTGTGCTTCGTAAAACCCGATTTTCGTACTCTGTAGTGCTGTTTTTCAAAGCATAAATACAAAGCACAAAGTACCGTAATCTATAGGGTTAATTAAAGAAATTCCTTGACATACTACCGGTAATCCGTATACTTGGCCGAAGTTTCAATTTCGTCTTTATTCTCCCTGACAATCTGATGCTGCACGGCAAAGACGTTCGCCCGTTGTCTTTGTTTTTTTATTTCGCCCTGATTGAAAAGGGAAGATTAAATTTTCTATGCAGGTAGGAGACCGTAGCATGAATCGTGGCACAGTTAAGTGGTTTAACGAGCGTAAGGGGTTTGGATTCATCGCACGTGAGGATAACGACGAAGATGTCTTCGTCCATTACTCGGCGATTGTTTCTGAAGGATTCAAGACGCTGCACGAAGGCGATGAAGTGACCTTCGAGATCCAGGAGGGTCCTAAAGGGCTCCAAGCAGCTAACGTGGCCAAAGTGTAAATATAAATGAAGGTATGGTCGTTTCCAACGGGCAGATTGTGTAAAACAGTCTGCCCGTTTTTTATACATGAAGTTGAACCGTTCTATATTTGAGGTGTATGATAACATAGTCCCATACAAAACCGTTATGAAGTAAGCGACCGGCAGGGGATGAAGCTCATTGAAAATCTGTAGCATGGCAAGTAGAATGAAAAGCCGGAGGGGTTCAATCAGGCAAGGACAATGAGGCCTAAGATGTCTACAACCTCACCCTTCCAGGAAGATAGCCTGCCGACTCAAATCCAGCCGAATGCGTCAGCTGGTTCGCCAGGGTGATCGGCTTGTCGAATGCCGGCGGTATCTGAAAGGTCGTCAGATACCGGTTCACATCCGTGTTCAGGTCAAGCTTGCCCTGTTCTACCAACTGCATTACAGCCGTGGCTGTAAACGTCTTGGTCACCGATCCCACATGGAACAAGGTGCTGTCCGGACCTACCGAGCGCTTTTTTACCACATCACGATATCCGTACCCCCGGCTAAAAACAATCCGGCCATCTTTGACAATCACCACCACAGCGCCTGAAACCTCACTCGAAGAGGCGTCCCATGAAAACAGGGAGTCCATCACCGCAGCTACCGTCTGCGGGTCAAAGAAACGGGGTGATGTGTTTTCACCCATGGATGATTGGGCGCAGGTGGGATAGATAAATAGAAGCTGGATGGCGGCTACACCCCAGAAGCAGATGTTAAGTGGGTTGAACATAGTGTCCCCCAGACGGCCGTGATTTGTGTGCCAATAGGTAGATTTCATCATAATCTCCATTAGATCATCGCGGATTTGTGAATGCGGATTTCAGTTTTACGGGCTGTTCAAAATCCATATGTTACGATAACCATGGTGTCTTAGACTGATGCAATGCCACGCCGGTTACTCATTATTTTAATCCATCCAATCATGGTAATTTTTTTCACAAGTACACGACAATAAAAGGTCGTCATTGCCGCAAGTTTTAAGCGGGAATGACGTGTTCTAGTTTGATCAAGCCAGTATCGAGTTTTGTCGTGTACTTTGCTATTTTTTTAGTCTACATTTCCCGAATAGAAACCTATCCAACTCCGCCGGTATATCGGCGACCTGCCTCTGGTATATAATTCGATGTTTTAATATTAAACCGTGACAACAGGGCTTAACTATCTATTAATTGGTATGTTATATCTTACATTTAATCACCGATTGCTTTTGGCACCATCTTTGCAATATAATAATGATACGCACAGACCGCGTAACGCGGTTTGCACGAAGTACCCCGAGGTTTCGCTGGCTTCGCGCAATCTCAGTCATAATCCAACCGGGGAGAAAATGCGTATGATCGATGTATATACCTTAAGTCTTATCCATTTCTATTCACCCCAAAGCCAGGAGATAATCCATGAAACATCAGATGCGCTTCTTACTTATCATGGCCGTTTTTATCGGTCTTATGTTGACGGGGCTATCGCCGGGAACAGCGCGAGCGCAGGTTTCCGACCAGCCTGATACGCCGTTTAAGCTCGCTACATTTGAAGCCAGTGGTATGATCCGGATCGGTATGGAAGTTCAGAATAAACTGATGGATCTGAACGGCGCCAACGCGTATGTAACCAAACAACTCGGTTTGCACATCGTTTCCATACCGGACGAGATGCGTACTTTAATTGAACGGTACGGTGCGATATCGAATCGAATGTATCAGATCGCCAACTATATGGGCGCCGAGAATAGGCTGGCGGATAAGAACCTCGGCTTCGTGTTCGATCCCGAACGCGTGTCCTTCAAAGCCCCGATTAAATATCCATATAACCTCCTTGCGGCAGCGGCGAACTACAAGTCGCATGCGGAGGAGATGTCGGGACCGCCTTCAGGTGGCGGAGGACAGTCCGGTCAAGGTGGTCCTCCGGGTGGTTGGGGCGGTCCTCGTGGTGGATTTGCAGCGGTAGAGGTGGATGTCGATAATGAAGACCCACACTTCTTCGCCAAGTCACCGCGCTCCAGCATCATCGATCCGGGCGCCCCTTTCTACATTCCGAAAGACATTAACATCGACTGGGAAGCTGAACTGGCGATCATTATAGGAAAACCGGGACTTAATTTAACCCTGGAAAATGCGCACGATTACGTGTTCGGCTATAGTATCATCTACGATGTGAGCCGACGAGGCGGCACCGGTCGCCGACCTGCCAATAGAATGTTCCCCGGTGTGAACTGGTTCCGGGGTAAAAGCAGTGATCGCGCCGCTCCGTTCGGGCCATACATCGTACCCAAAGAATTCATCAAACATGATAATCTTAAGATTATGACCAGAGTGAACGGCGTCACAAAACAGAATGGCAACACAATGGACATGATTTACGACGAAGCGCATTTGATCCGTTTCCTGACCTCGGTCCTTACACTCTATCCTGGCGACGTGATTGCAACGGGAACGCCGGATGGCGTGGGAAGGGCTCGTAATCCACCGGAATACCTAAAACCCGGTGACGTGGTGGAAATCGAAATCGAAGGCATAGGCATCCTCAGGACGCCGATGGAAGCGGCTCCTTGATTTAGCTCAATCAACAATGTTCGTTGCAACAAATAATAAGTATTCAATAATATTTGTTGCAACAAGAAATGCAGACAGACGGCAGATTACAACAGATCGTCTGCCTCCATTGTCGTTTAATATATGAGGACGGCTCAATAAAATTTACGAACATGAATTTCACGAAGGGGCCGGCCATGCGTTCCTCCAGAGACAGAACGAACGCGAAGGCGCCAACAGGAATGCGACGATAAAAGCCTGGCCTCGTGCGATCCGGTTTTTGAAGCAGCATCTGGGGAATGATTTTAATTGCGAATTTCGAATTGCGGATTGGGGTGTAGGCGAAATTGTTATTGAACGTGGGATAATTACCGATTCGGGGAGGATGGTATGATACGTAGCGTTGTGGGATGTATAGGACTGTTGATGGTCGGCTATATATCGATGATGTCGATGGCGCAGGAGACGCGCCTTGCGGTACTGATACCGGTGCAAGCCGCACAGGAGGGAGGATCATCTGGTGCTTTGCCGCCGGGAAATGAGCAGGCAAAGCCAAGGCTGAACACCTCACCGCGCCACGGCGAGTGGATTGACGTAAAGGTTCCCGGAAGCGACCAACCGGTAAAGACCTGGATCGTGTATCCGGAACGCAGTACCAGAGCTCCGGTCGTGATCGTCATCCACGAAATATACGGGTTGACCGACTGGATCCGATCGGTTGCCGATCAACTCGCGGCAGATGGATTTATAGCCCTGGCGCCGGATGTGCTGTCCGGTAAAGGACCCGATGGCGGGGATACCGATTCGTTCGGCAGCCGCGATGCGGTGGTGGGCGCCATGCGGAAGTTAAGCCGAGAAGAGGTGACGACCCGGCTGAATGCAATACGCGATTACGGTATTAAGCTACCGGCGGCCACCGAGAAATTTGGATCCATCGGGTTTTGTTGGGGGGGAAGCACAAGCTTTGCCTACGCGACCGCACAGCCTGAGCTTAACGCGGCTGTCGTATATTACGGCTCGGCGCCGGATGCAGCCGGCCTTGGAAAGATCAACGCACCGGTACTCGGATTCTATGGTGGGGACGATGCCCGGGTCAATGCAGGAATTCCAGCGGCTGAAACCGGAATGAAGGACCTCGGCAAGTCCTATGAACACCACATATACGAGGGCGCCGGGCATGGATTTTTACGGGCACAGGATGACCGTGATGGCGCCAACATGCGCGCAACGCAGCAGGCCTGGCCGCGTACGGTCGCTTTTTTTCGTCAACACCTGGAGTAAAGGTGTTGACGCGCGGATGGCTATTGGCGGGTAGCAGGTCGTCTGGTGGTCATGATGATTAGAATAATAGACCCATAATCGACCACCCGCTACACGCACTGAGCCCTAACATCATTTCTTAAGTGTCGCCCCTGTCAACTGCGCCAGCGCGGCCAGTGAGGTTTGGGCTGCATTTAGACCCAGGCGGAAATCCTTATCACTGAACGTGGCGTATAGATCGGTCGGCTGATGCCAATGCGGATCCCAGCCGTTGCCGACTTGCGTACCCCGTTCGTTTTCCCGAAGACTGATCGCGGCCACAATATCCTGAAACGGAGCGGAGTCCGTATTGGTCATGTGGCTCCCGACCGTCGCAGGATAGTCGGCGGCGTAAGTCTCGTTGGCGACCTGAAACACCCATGCCAGCGCCTGAGATTGGGCTGCGAATACTGAATTCACCTGGAATTCGATATTGACGTCCGCTTCGGGGCGTTGCGTCTCACTCAAGGTGCCGTCCTCGCGAGGCATACCGTGGTCGAAGAGCATCATGTCGTGCTGAATCATTCCAAGCCATTTCGGTTCGGGGTATCTACCTGATCCGGGCGGATCCTCCTTGCCCTGCAAGGCCTGTCGCTGATCGACATAGGCTCGGCTGCCATTGAGCCCGGTTTCCTCGTTGTTCCAGAGAACAAAGCGAATAGATCGTTCCGTCTGGACGTCCGGACTACTGAAAACCCGTGCCAGTTCCATCACAAGCGCTGTGCCCGACCCATCATCGTTTGCGGCTTCACCCCAACCGTGTCCATCCATATGCGCCCCAACGATGTACATCTCGTCGGGACGTGTGGTACCGATTTTGGTGCAGAACACCTCTTCTCGTGGTCCAGTGGTCATCGGCTGCATGTTAATTTCCCGAAGCCTGATGTCGGGTTGTGCCTCAGGATCGGTGTTCACGCCGGTGCGCGCACGAAGGCCACGCTGCCGACCACCGCCGACCGCCATGTTTTCGGGCCGCGGCGTGCGACGACGTCGCTGGCCCGCAACCGGCGCATACTCATATTTGAGTCGTTCCGTATTGGCGTAACCATAGCTCTTGAGCTGTGATTCAATCCAGTCTATTGCCGCCTTGTTTCGGTCGGTCCCCTGCCGTCGATCCCCGAATCGGGTCAACCCTTTTAGCGTGGCCTTGTACTGCTCCAAATCGAGTCGTCCGACCATCACCCTGACAGGATCGTCCGCCGAATTATCCTGCGATTGGTCGGCGGGACGTGCAGCCGGTTGGGAGAGGCCAAACCCGCCGAGGTGTATGGCCAGACTGCATGTAGCAATAATGAACAGGGTCCAACACATATACTTTTTCATGATACCCCTCTTATTTTAAACGATTTGTGATTTGCACGGGATGACCACCATCAGAATCCATGACGAACAATCCGACATGATCTTTTTCCCACCCCAGGCGGAAGACGATCCTCTTTCCATCGGGAGACCAGCGCGGCTGAAAACAGCCCGCTTCCGTATCCGTGATTTTTCTAATACCTGAGCCGTCGGCATGGACGGTGTAAAGCGCGGCGGTCGTTTTGTCCCCCGGACTTTGTGAGACGAAAACAATCCGGCTTCCGCCCGGCGACCAGTCCCCGTTGTAGTTCGGCTGGCTGCGCCGGCTCAGATTACGAGGATTGGAGCCATCCATGTTCATCACATAAATCTGATTGAATGCACTTCCTCTTTTCCGCGCTGTGACGAGCATCTCGGTACCGTCGAGAGAAACTTTCGGATAGATCACGTCATACTCAGGAGCAGGGAATCTTTGCCTGTTTTCACCGGTCACGTCCATGAGAAAGGACTGCCGCCGATCCTTCTCATTGAAGGCGAATGAAATTCGTTTGCCGTCCGGCGACCAGGCTGGCGTAAATTCATCCTCAGACGTTTCTGTGAGCCTACATACTTGACCATCGAGGTCCTTGATATAGATCTCCCGGTTCCCATCGCGGTCGGATAAAAAGAGAAGGTGCTTGCCGTCTGGGGCGTAGGAAGGAAACGTCTCATTGAACTGTGTGGTGGTCAGGCGTTGTCGATCCGAACCATCCGCGTCAGCGGAATAAAGCTGCCACGTACCGCTCTCATTCGACGTGTAGATGATCCGCTGACCGTCCGGCGCCCAGTCGCCTTGTCCGGAGAAAGCCGGCTGGGCGGTGAGATCAGCAGCAAGTATTGTGATGCAGAACGCAAAGAATAGAGTTGACATGCAAGTAAGGGCTACCATCCGATCGGCTGCCTGCACACTGGTCCGCCGATTTTTTGTCTGACATGGCCTACATATATTTTATATATTTTTAATATAATAGCCAGTTTGCATCTGGTTGGCAATGCCAAAAAGGGCTGCATTCTATTCTTCGTCGGCGCGTCCATGTGAACATCCTTACGGGATTCCCTGTCAATCAAGGAGAGATATGATGAAACGATATCAACGGTTGCGGACCGTGCTTGGTGTGATGTGCCTTGTCACAACGGTCTGGGTATTGATTGATCAGTTTGAACCGCTTAATGCCAGAACCATCCGCAATCCCATGATTACTGAATCAGATACAGACCTGATACTTACCTTCAACCATGATCCATTTTCATTTGGGACACCAGGCAGCCAGACCCATGTTTTTCATTCTTTGCCGCTACGCCATTGGACGGTTGAGGATTCAGAAATACGTGAAAACCGGGCATTGGGATGGGTAGACACGATTCGTCAGGTATATTATGATGACGTGATTATCTCTGGTAAAATCCGTCACAAAACGAATCCTCACGATCCGGAGCCCAGACCGACGAACTTTTTTATGTGGTTAAGCCCCAGTTTGATTCTGGGAAGCCCTATAGTCCCGGAAATCACGAAAAAAATCGATGTAACCATTCCGCATCCAGGGACCACGCACGCTGATGTATTTTCTGCGGAATCAAAAGCCCTGGAGGTCTTCCCTACCGGTACGAACGGAGATATCTTCTTTACCAGAGGCTATACTTTCAATCTCACGGCACAACACGAAACCATTGCACCGGAGGTGGTCGAGATTCCCTACGACGGCCTCATGCCGGGGACTTCAATCGGCATATACTGGGCGCTGAAAAACAAGCCCGGTGTAATCAATGCGGGCGGCGCCGTGGTAGATTCAACCGGGGCAGGTAAAGTTAAAATCATCGTCAACCCGGATTCCATTGAAACAATATGGCGACATGAGACGCCGTTCAATATAGTGCTTATGAGGGAGCCCCCGGTCCGCGGCAAGGGTCAAACCCAGCTCAATCACGAATATATCACAATAGAATCACCCCCTTCTTTTTCCTGTTCATGCGGACAGCAGGTGACACACGAAGGAGGGTCGTATAGCCACGAAACAGCTATCCCGCAAACCGCATCTTGATGTCCTTAAAAAACAAGCCCGATATTTACTGAAAGCCCATCAGTCGAGTGAGATGGACGCTTGTGCGCGTATTAAAGTTTCTTTTCCACGACAGGCCGATGCCGTCGTCGCGGAGATTGTCGATGCGACGTTTACATTGCGCGACGCCCAACTGGTCGTTGCCCGCGAATACGGGTTTGCCAGTTGGCCAAGGCTTTCGGAAACCGTGTCCTCAATGACACGATCTGACGAACTTCAATCCGGAAATTTAATAGCGCACTACAGGATCGTTCGGGAGCTTGGCAAGGGCGGTATGGGGGAAGTATACCTGGCAGAAGATACCACTTTGAAACGCCAGGTTGCTCGAAGGCTTCAGGTAAGGGGATCAACGGTTTATCGTCTGGCCAAACGCGGTGCCCTGTCCTGCCGGGCACGGCCGCACCTGACGCTGCGCCAACGCCTCGGCGTCGAAGAACGCCGCCGGCGCCGATTCGTCCCACGTTCCCGTCGCCACGAACACCGTCGCCTCGGCCAGACCATAGGCCGGGCGCATCATGTGGTCGCGGAAGTCGAAGTGGGCGAACCGGTCGACGAAGCGGTGCAGGGTGGCCGGCTCGACCCGTTCGGCGCCGCTGATGATGCCCACCACCCCGCCCAGGTCCAGACCGGCGAGATCGGTGTCGGTGGTCTTGCGGGCCGCCATGTCGAACGCGAAGTTCGGCGCCGACGACCACGCATGCGGGTTCTCGGCGAGAGCGCGCACCCAGCGGGACGGCTTCTCCAGGAACGCCACCGGACTCATCAGCTGCGCGGTTTGGCCAACTGCCGTGGCTCGAGCGCTGAGCATGAAATCAACCGAGGCGTTGAAACGACAGTACATGTGGTCGAGTATTTCCTTCACCATTCGGTTCATGATTCCGTATTTCTGGGGAATCTGTGCTCTTGTGTTTTTCGCCACCATGGCGCCCGAATTGGAAGGCCTCTTTGTAGCGTCGTCTGAGGGAGGCGAAGCGGAGTTGAGCCCGCTGTACGCCATGCCAATTTTTCTCGGTCGCTTATTACCGGCCGGCGTCATTGGCGTCGTTTCCGCCGCGATGATCGCCGCATTCATGTCAACACACGACAGCTACCTGCTTTGTTGGAGTTCCGTGATCACTCAAGATGTCGTCGCGCCGCTGAAGTCCGAGCAGATGACCGCGAATCAACGTATACGCCTCACTCGAATCATGATCGTCGTGATTGGGATATTCATCTGGGCGTGGGGGCTGTTTTACGACGGTGGAGACGACGTCTGGGATTATATGGCGATCACTGGTGCGATCTACTTTACGGGAGCCATACCGCTGTTGATCGGTGGTTTGTATTGGAAGGGCGCCAGTACGGTGGGAGCCAAATTGTCCTTGTTGGCCGGATGTTCGGCCGTACTTGGTCTGGAACCTCTCCGTGTCGCGGTTCAAAACGCACTGCAATTGCCGGAGCTGACTAGCGCTCATGTGGGGCTGCTTACGGTCGGCCTTACCAGTACCGTTTTCGTTATTGGTTCGCTCGCTTTTCCTTCTGAGAAGCAACACGACAAAACGACAACCATCGAGAAATAGGGAGGCACCCAATGGAGTTCTGGAGACTCGTCTGGCAGGTCTGCTTGATCGGTTCGATGGTCGCTTTCGCTGTGATGGCGATCTTTACGACGATCGGCGGGGCACGAGATATCCGCACGTTGTTGCAAAGGTTGGACGACGACTCGAAATGAGTGTCCGGGAAATCGTTACCTGTTCAATTGATACATCAGCCGGCACGCGCTAGCGTCCGGTTCTTGCCACTAGAAATGGTCAGTCAACATAAGGCACGAACCGTGGGCTACCGCCCAACGGCTGATCACGCATTGACATCCTGTACCTGTTTAATCACGCGGCCCATGTTAAGCTGACGACCTAAACGACCTAACTAACTAAATTGTTGCACCGTTGTATGGAAAGATGGGATGAACGTATTGATTATTG
>CAJXCW010000133.1 GCA_913051705.1 uncultured bacterium | reverse complement strand
CCACCATTTCTCTCTGGGTACCGGCGCTCTGTCTATCAGCGAAAAAGACATAGAGAGGGGATGGGCATTATCACCGGAACAGCTACGGCGAATATAATGATATCAAGATGATCACCACCGGTCCTGTAGGCAAACCGCTTGGAAGCGACCCCTCCGGATTTCGAATCGTCATGGAAGCGATCAACACGCACACCCTTACCCTGGGTCTTGTGCCCTACCGGTACGGCTATGTGGATGCCAGCAATCTGCTTACCCTGTAGCTATCGAACGGCCGCCACGCCTGGCACAACGACCGTTTTGAATTTCTCGTCCGCCAGGCCAACAGACTGGTCGGCTAAGGCATTATACCCGTAATCGCCCTATTAATCTATGGCCCAGTTTGCCGCATAATACGCTGATGTTCAGATGGATTCACCATAAAGGAGACAAGAAATGCCAGATGAGAGTGACAACTGGGGATACACCGAAACGGGGTTAAAGCACTACACCGCCTACCGTGCGGCTGGGCCCATCACCGTCGACGGCCGTCCTGACGAGGAGACATGGCAGCTGGCTCCCCGCTCCCCTCGCTTCGAAGACCTCGTCGACGCCCGACCCGGTCTGTTCGATACCCGCGCGTCGATCGTGTGGGACGACGACTGTCTATACGTCGCCTTCTGGATCGAAGAGCCCAACATTGAGGCCACTTTCACCAAGCGCGACTCGTTAATCTGCCTCGAGAACGACGTCGAAATCTTCATAGCCGGTAAGGACGCCTATTACGAATTCGAGCTCAACGCACTGGGTACCGTCATGGAGCGCTTCTACATCTGGCAGAGCTGCTACGAAACGTCGATGTACGCCCATGCCCCCGAATTCGATTTACTGAGCAACCAGCGTATCTGCACGCTTCGACACAGTCATCCGCGAGGACGGCGCTGGGCCTTCCTGGACTGGGATATGCCCGGGATGAGGCATGCCGTTCACCTCGACGGCACCATCAATGACGACAGCGACGTCGACAATGGGTGGTCCGTGGAGGTGGCCTTCCCCTGGGAGAGTTTGAAATGGCTGGCTGACGGACGCTCCCTTCCGGGCCGCGAAGGCGATGTGTGGCGCATGGATCTGTCGCGTTTCCAGTGGCTCACGACCGGTGGCGACAGGCTGTGCCCCGGGTGGGCTTTCAACACGCACGGCGTATACGATTCCCACATCCCGGAGCGCTTTACCTACATTCATCTCTCGGAGAAGGAGGTCGGCGCGCAATGAACGCAACCAACTGCCCCTATGGGGAGATTCCCCGTTACGGCTGCCGTCGCACGCCCACCACGGCCGGACTTGACGGGGATCTCGAAAAACCGTTCTGGCGGGGCGCAGAACAGACGTCCGTCTTCGCTGAGCTCAACACCGGAGCCCGCGCCCACCTCGATACCCAAGCGGCCCTGCAGTGGGACGACGAAAACCTCTACATCGGTTTCTGGGTTAGCGACCCGGATGTCAGGACCGTAGACACCGCCCGCTCTACCATGAACTGGCCGGAAAACGCCGTCATCGTTTGTCTTGCGTTCCCCGGAGCCATCTACGAGCTTGGCGTCAGTCCCTCGGGCAAGACCGAACCCCTGGCTCTAATTTGGAAGGATGCTTACGCACGGGGAGGCCATTACGACGTGCCCGAGTTCAACCTGGCCAGGCTGCAGCCCTTTGTCATCGGTGAGGATCACAAGACAGAGCATGCACGTGGTGTTCGCTGGGGCTTCGAGGCGTGGGAGTTGCCGGGTATGCGGACCTCCGTGCACGTCGATGGTGCTCTGAACGACAGACACGTAGTCGACAGGGGATGGACGGCGGAGATTGCCTTGCCTTGGTCTGGAATGAAACTGCTCGACGACAAGGAGATCCTTCCGCCCCGCAGCGGTACGGAGCTGAGAATAGAGCTCGGGCGCACAGAAGTGGCAGAGGGCCCCGGTCGCAGTGCCACTGCCCTATGGACGTGGGCCCGTCACGGTAGCAACGATCTTCATATTCCCGAGTGCTATCCGGTGGTCACGCTTGAAGGGAAGTGAAGGACACACTCGACGCCCGCTGATGTGCCGCGGCGCTGTCACTTCGATTGGGGCGCATCGGCCCCAGGGCTGGTTACGTGTCCCCGTCCCGTAAGTATTCATCCGGCTTGCGTGCGTCCGGCGGCCAGTATCCCTGCGGGGACTGTCGCCACGGGGTGCCGCATATGTGGCTGATGATCGACCACTCGCTCGGCCCAGGATCCGGGTCGGGGTGAAACAGGAAACGCTCGGCACCGGCCTCCTGCGTTGCCCGCAGGATTCCCTCCAGGTCGCGTGCCGACATCGGATCGCCGGCGTGCGGGTAGCGTCCCGTAGACACCCAGAAGATGGCCTTGTTAATATCCCGGATCGCCTCCAAGGCACGCTTCGTTTCGTTGTACACGGTCTGCGTGAAGAACGCGTCGGGAAAGCCCATCTCCAAGTCGTAGAGCGATGTTACGCCCGGTAGCTCGAGTCCGAAGAGGGACTTCATGAGCAGGAAGCCGTCGGCTTCGCTCAGTGAGGGATTCCACTCGCAGAACTTGCGCACCCAGCGCTCCACGGTGCCGTAAAGTCCGTCGAAGCCGCGATGCCAGTAGTAGTGCTTGGGGAAGATATAATCGAAGTACAACGGCATCTGCTGGTAGTTCTGACCCGTCAGCGACGACCACGAGGTAATCCGCGGAATGCCGCCAAGTTCGACGTAGCGGTCGCATCTGTCCAGGGTCGCACGTGCGTCCTGCCACGATCTCAGTGACCGGTTCTGCCGCGCACGCCACCAGTAGAGCGCGTCCTCGTCGAAATCGAAAAGGTTGAGGCCGGCCAGCATGCCGCCTTCGGCGTGATAGCGCACCTTCTCGGGCGTCAGGTTGTGGAACTGGCCCCGCAGATGCCGGATGCCATTTTCTATGCGAGCGACGTCGTATCCCTGCTCCGACCACTCCCGGCGCTCGTGCTCACGGGTCTGAAATAGCTCTCCGCCGTGGTGGAAGGCGAGCTCATAGTGATTTTCACCGGGGCCGTCAATGATGACTCCGTCCACCTGCGGGTACCGGTTGACGAGACTCTGCACCTGTGCCGTGGTGCCTGAATTGAACACCATGATGTGCCATCCGCGCTTCTTGGCGTCATCGAGCATTCCACTCAAGGTTTTCTCCTTCACCACGTCCCGAAGCTCGGATTCGGGTGTGTCCAGGCCGAGTTTGACGTACACCGCCGGGTCCTGAGGGAAGGCCGGCACCGTTATGTCGCCGTCCTTCATGAAGAACATGCGTCCCACGACGATGCCGCGTACACCACCCTCTTCCCATGCGTCGAAAATCTGCTTGTAATTCGCCATGTAGCGCTCGAGTGGATTGAAGACGAAAACCCAGCATTTCATATCTGTTTCAACCGCCTTTCTTCTGTGCCTTGCGGAAGTTGACACCGTAGCCATCTACATCTTCCCGCCAGGTGTCCTCGGGCCAGTAGTTGCTCGTCTCCTGCCGCCAGGGATTGCCGCACATGCGGGAAAGCACATGCCAGGCAGGGGCGTTGATCGCCGGTTCGGGGTGGAAGACGAATCGTGTCGCACCAGCATCCTGCGACGCCTGCAATATCCACTTCAGGTCACGGGCCGTCATCGCGTCGCCGCCGTGAGGCTCCCGCGATGATGCCGATACCCAGAAGACGGTCTTCTCGGGGTCACCGATTGCCGCCAGGGCGCGCCTGGTTTCATTGTAGACTGTTTCTTTGAAGAACTCGTCGGAGAATCCCCTCTCCATGTCATAGAGCGACTCGACGCCGGGGAGACGGATGCCAAAGAGCGACGCCACGAGCAGGAAACAGTCCTTTTCCGTGAGCGAAGGGTTCCACTCCCCGAGCTTGAGTACCCATCGGTGGATCGTACCGTAGAGACCATCGAAACCACGGTGCCAGTAGTAATGCTTCGGGAATATGAAGTCGAAAATCGGAGCCATCTGCTGGTAGTTCTGGCCCGTCAGCGACGACCACGTGGTGATTCGTGGAATCCCGCCCAGTCTGGGCTTGCCGTCGAGCCGGTCCACGACGTTACGCAACATCCGCATGGATCCCAGCGCGACCTGCTGCCGTGCCCGCATCCAATAGAGCACATCCTCGTTGATGTCGAAGAGGTTCAGGCCTGCGAAAGTGCCGCCCGGTGCGTGATAGCGGACCAGATCGGGGGTCAGGCTCCGCAGCCGCTGCCGCAGGTGAGCGATGCCGCGCTCCATGCGGTCGATTTCGTAGTCCAGTGCCGCAAAACGCTCCCGTTCGTGGGGACGGATCTCCAGGACCTCGCCGCCGTGATGCCAGGCCAGCTCGTAGTGTTGCTCTCCCGGACCGTCCATGATGAAGCCCTGGGCCTGCGGAAAGGCATTCATCGCATCCTGTGCCCGAGCCTGGAAGCCGATCTCGCCGTACGGGTCCTGCTCGATAGTCAAGCTGCCGCCGCCGCCCGGAATGTCGAAGATCATGATCGCCCAGCCGCGGGATGCGGCGTTATCGAGGATCTCCTGTAGCTTGCGCTCCTTCTCCGGTTCCCGCCGCGTTACGGGGGGCGGCGCCACACCGAAGGTTTCGTACACCCTGGGATCTGGCGCGAAGGCACTGATGGACGATCCGTCCTCCTGCACAAAGCGCATGCGTCCCACCACGAGGCCGCGAACACCGCCATCCTCCCAGGCGTCAAAGATGCGTTTGTAATTGGAGATCCAGCGTTCCTGCCATTCCTCGATCGGTATGTGAAGAAAGATCCAACTTTCCATAACAGTTCTCCGGGCTTGGGACGAGACGGACACAGGGCCGAATAGGTTCTGGCCGCGTTTTTCCTTGCGGCTTCAATCCCCCGCCTACAAGGTGCGCCCCATGCTCATACGATTGAATGCTCCTACAACTTCATCACCGTATTCGTCGGTGTGAATCTAAACCACCGATTCGACGGTCTCGACCGGGACACCCATGCATACCATCCCCATAACGCGTGAAGCAACTTTCATGCATCTCCTTCCAATGGGCAAAATCAACCGTGGATCCAGCGGGCCCATCTCAACCCACGCTGCACTCGGGCTGAGGTTATGGAAGATCGTGCGTCACCGAAATTGAAGGCGTTCTGCACCATCTTACACACGATAGACGGACGGTAGCAAGCAGTATTTTATGGCGGGACGATGTAAGGGCGGTAACGATCGTTGTGATTATTTCGTGGGGAACACCGTTGTATCCTGAATAGTGATAATATCTGCCGCGCTCGTTTGTCCGTCAAGCAAGGCCGTTTTCCCCAAATGCGGTCCCAGGTCCAAGACACCCGGGAAGGTATTTTCCTTGGCTATGCAGGCCTTTCCTGTATCGATTTATGATCTATCTGTGTCCATCTTCCCGTTTTGATCTCCAGTTCAATACAATTATCAGTTCCTGTTGGCTCAATCTTTCCTCCAAATTTCCGGAAGCCTGCACCAGAAACTTTGATATTGGGCATTAACCCGCCTCCAGAGAAGTTATCATGCAGTTTGAATTGCTGTCCATCCGATCACAAAAAGGATGAAAAACTGGATAGGTAATAATTTAAGTATTGCTTCTGGTGACAGAAAATCTTACTTGTCAATAAGCAAAGCTTGTGTTCACGACTCATTTGTCCTGTCTACTCACAAGCCGTACTCGGGCCAGACGATAATGGCGGCGCCCTGAAAACCTTGAATGGGACAGGTGAGAATCTGAGCGACTTCACCCCGATGAATTCGGCAGCGGAGTTGCGGGCGTAGTGTAGAGAGGTAAGTGGCGCGCCTTGGAGCCGGGGAATTGAGCCCGCCGGGCGGGAAACTGTCTGAAATCGCCTTGAAATGAGCCCGCCTCGGACATTTACCTGTGCCTCCATGCCCTTAGAGGCACGTCCAGCGGTATTTCCAATGTATTACGGGACCCGATAATGGAAACTTTTCAAATGGGTGGTATAGGGAACAATAAAATACGGAATCCGCTCATTAATTCACGAAAGGCAATCGGATGAGCTGGCGAGTCGCCCATCAAATGACCATCTACCGATCCAAGGACTGGTACAGTGCCCATCCGGCCATTCTGCGTTGCCCGGACGGCAGTCTGCTCGTGTTCTTTCATCGATCGCCCGTCCATGGCTATTCCCGTCACAGTCATCCGCTTTTCGACATACGCCTGTGCCGATCAACAGATGAAGGCGTGTCTTGGAGTCGCCCACAATTTGTAACCAGCGATCCTCGGGGAGGCATCCTCGATTTTGGAGCACACTGTCTCCCAAACGACGATATTTACATCCACGGATCAACGGTTGAACTTGTTCCTGACCCGTCCCATCCCCAAGCTCATTGGATAAGCAAGGGGGGTATTCCTTTCTGGACACGCTCCAGTGATCATGGACGAACGTGGTCTGATCCTGTTCGATTTCCTCAATTGCCGGACACCACCTGGGGACATCCGGCTTCCCATTCAGGTGTATGCCGGAGCGGATTGTTGGCCATGCCTGATGGACGATTGTTGCTGCCGGGAAAATCAACCTGCCATCCGGAAGGCATCATGCCTTTTTTCGGCATGATGCAGTGCTCAATGGATATGGGTGAAACCTGGCAGTATGAGGGCCCCATTGCACAGGACGATATAGCTCATTTCAGCGAGCCTGCAATTACAATGACGCCAGGTGGACGAATCATGGTTCTTTTCAGGTGTCATCCTCATTCCCGCAACACCAGCCAAGAGCTCTATCTTGCATATGTTGAGTCAAATGATGGCGGGGAAACTTGGTCCTCTTGGCGACCAACAACCATCCATGGATGCCCGGGACATATATTGACCCTCAAAGACGGTCGGCTGTTTGTGACAGTAGGAACCCGGTGGCCAGGGCAACAGGGATGTCTGGCACGGGTTTTGACCCCGGAAGGCGAAGATCTAGATACTGCCCCCGACATTGTCATTCGGGGCGATTCTTTTGATCCCGATTGCGGCTATCCTTGGTCGGTTGAACTGAATAATGGTAACGTGCTGGTGATTTATTACTATGTCAATGAAAACGGCGTCCGTGGAATTGAAGGGACGATTGTGGAGGATGTTTAGTCCGATAGAAAAACACTGTAATATGCGGGGCGTGATTCCGTTCTATCAGAGCCCACGGCGGAGGTGCCAGGGGTTTATAGATTTTCAAGGTATATATGGCATCGTGACGACGCCCCTTTAAAATGATATATATATGGTGTCGATTCAAATGGTATTGCCTAGTTAGAATCAGATGCTCAGGAATAAGCAGCCATGAATAATTCGAAAACATCATGAGCAGCGTATGCCTTACACTATGGACAAAGACATCCGGCTGTTCATGAGAGAATTCGCAGGTCTCCACTCTCACCAAACCAGTACTCTGCCGCACAATCAAGAGCATAAATCTGTTCAGATGTCAAATCGTGGGGTTTTCTGCGAGTGGCTGACGCTATGGGCACGCCTCGTTTGCCAAGCAAATACTTGGTTCCAGCCGGATGAACTGTTCGCTGAGCCAGATCCATGGCGCACAACGTCCTCTGTAAATCCACAGCACGCTGGTCACCGATTCGTCCCGATTCGATTACGGCAGCAACCAAGTCCGGTATCCAGGCAGAGGCGATACTCATTGTACCACGTCCCCCGGCTTTTACGAATTCCAGCAAATAGGGCATATTAGCCTGAAGAAGTGATAACTCGGTATCCTTGGTGATTTCCAGCAAAGTCCGTATTTTATCAATATCGCAACTCGTTTCTTTATAAGCTAAAAACCGACCGGTAGCAGCGAGTTTTTTAACCAGCTGAAGGCTCAGGTGTCTCATTCCTGATATCGGCCATTCATATAAACCAAGCGGCGTCTCAACATGTTCGACAAAAGTCATGAAATACCGTTCCAAATCAACATCCTTTTCATAGCCGACCGGAACCACAAGCATCACAATATCCGCCCCGGCACCGGCAACTCTGAGACATGAATCTAACTGTTCCTCAACAGTTACTCCAAGATTTCCGGTCGCTGCTACGGGGACCCTGTTATCTGATGCGCGTACCGAATCTTCCACTAAGACTAATCGTTCTTTAATAGTCAACAGATCCATCTCACTCGTTGCACAATTGGCATACAATCCCTCCGCTTTATGATCGATATACCAATTAATGAGTTCCCGATAGCCACTTCGGTCTATATGATTGTGCGCATCAAAAGGCGTCACCATTGTGGGCCACGGTCCATGTAATTGATTAATCATGTCTCTCCTATCTGGGAATATTTCATCAGTTGATTACATCGGTTAAAACATAATGATATCCTGCTCCCATGTTTTTATTTAGAATTTCCTTTTCCCTCCCCCATAATGCGACGAATTCCCGACACCAGACGAGCCAAATGTTCGTCCGTGTTAAAGACATGTGTGGATATCCGAACACTCTCCTGACTGAATTCGAGAGATGATCCCAATACTTTTTCATGATCACGAAGACTGTCCAGCACGGTGATCGAATCATAACCGGGAACGTGAAACGTGACTATCCCTGAAGATTCTTCATAGGCTAACGGCGTTTCCAGCACCAGGTCAGGAATTTGTTGAAGCGCCTTTTTAACATGGTCAGAATATTGCGCAATTCCCTGAAACACATTCTTCCAACCAATTTCATTCCATATATCCAGCGCTTTCCCGAAACCTGCCTGATCAGGCAGGTTTCGCGTTCCGAACTCAAAACGTTTAGCTTCATCGAGTAACATCATATTGCCGTCTTGGTCGAAAGTCTTCTGGGAGTGAGAGCCTATCCAGCTAGGTTTAAGCCATTCTATACGATCTTGACGGATATACAAACCTCCCGTCCCTTGGGGTGCTAATATATATTTGTGACCACAGAAGGCGTAAAAATCACAATCAAGTTCACGAACATCAACAGGAATCGCCCCAAAAGATTGGGCACCGTCAAAGAGAACCGGTACATCCTGATTATGAGCGATCTCACATATGGCGGCTGCAGGTACACGCATACCGGTGCGACGCGAAACATGACTGATACTGATGAGTCGAGTCCGGTCATCGACCATCTGCCTCAATTCGTTTAACATCCGGTTTCGATCGTTTGTCATCTTTACAAATCTTAATTTTACATGGTGACGATCAGCTATATTATACCAGGTCAGTCGATTTCCAGGATGTTCATGAGAACTCAGGATAACATTGTCACCTTCTTTCCATTCAATTCCATTTGCCACTATATTGATCCCTACCGTTGCATTCTCCCCTAGAACAATTTCCTCCGGCGAAGCATTTAAAGCACCGGCAACTCGGCTACGTGTTTTTTCGAACACTTTCTGTATTTTGTCCCCCACGAAAGGGAGGGCAGGACCCCGACTCTGAAACCGCAGCCAGTGAATGATCTCATCGATTACCGGTATCGGCTTGGGCGAAAAACCACTCGTCTGGAAATACGCATACCCGTCCATATCAGGCAACATGTCCCGGATATCGCTGATAGATGTCACAACAATGCCTCCGTGATAATGAGTTCACCTATTTTCATTGTTATCTGATGCCGCGGCGAAATTCGGCCTTTGACAACAAAGTATGTTGGAATACTCTTTAAAGCCACATAATCGCTCACCAGGTGCGTCAAGCACCTGCAGATGCTGCAACAGGCGAAACGTAAAAAATGAAATAAATCATGTATGCATGCCGAACCCGATGCGCCCCCTTGTCACGGTCCCTTCTAATCTGCCGGTGAAAGGACCTTCGTAAGTAACTACATTGCCGCGATTAAAGACTACACTTCTGTTGGGGGACCGTCTGATTCAAGACGTGGACGTACGAGCGTTTCACCGTCGCTTACAATCAAAAAACGATTGTAGATGTAGGGTGGTTCCAGCACAGCCTTTTGTACGTTCGTAAGTTCCGATACCCACTGCGGTTGCGCGGTCGTATAGGTTCCTCCCGTCCAGTGAACATATTTTGGACCATATCGGCATATGATGGTTCGCCGTTCCCTACGGCCTCTCCAATTGATAATGATAAAATCGTGCCGGATCGAAAACCGCATTGCCCCAAATAGGGAGGTGTAGCCCTTCACACCCTCTCTCGGACCGAACTACATCGAATCCACGGTCAACCTTCCACCCCCGACCCAACATAGTGTTGAGATGAGGAATCAGTTTCCTGGGGACCAACAGATCGCGAAAAGGCTGACACGAGGGTTGGCCCCATGTCAACATGCTGTTGCACAGGACCCTTTGTACCTTTAAGAGGGTTGCTCGTGGCACTTGCATGAACTTCTTGGCTTTTATCCCTATTTGCATCAGAGGCTCGTCCAGGTTTTGAATCTGTTCAGGCGAAAGAGATTCTCCGGCTATAATAAAACCCTGTTGGCCAAACAGGTGTTTCTCGCGGTCGGTCACAGTGATGGAAGGTTCGTAGGCGCTCCTGCAGCTCCATTTTTTGAGTCTCAGGATGAATTGAAAGGTAGGAATATACGGTGTTTACATAATGCACTCCATTCTTTCATCTTTCTTTTATTAGCGTGTCGTCCCCATACCCACACTGCAAGGTCAAAGGTATGACCCCGGACGCTCAAAGCTACCTTTTCACTGAATTTCAGCACAAAGCCTGCCATTTCAAGAAAGGTACATTTTCAAGAGGTCTGTTGTTACACAGCCATAGTCATCCCTGGTAAGCTCTGGTTGCATCAAAATCCTTCTCTATGGGGTCGGACTACGGTTTTACCATCATCTTCTATTAATGACCGACCGTAAATATAAGGTGGTTCCAACACGGCTCGCTGCGCTTCCGTCAGTTCCTCCGTCCATTCAGGAAGGCGGGTTTCATAAATCCCGCCCGCGTAATGCATGTATTTTGGGATATAACGATGTAACACGCAACGACGCTCGTTTTTTCCTTTCCAAGGCAAGGCGCCATGGGTCGTGGCCTCGTTGAAAATCACCAGGTCACCGGCTTTTAAAGAGATGTGGTGAAAGATTTCCGGGTGGTCTTCGTAATACCTGACGTAATCCGGCATGGCAAAATTCGCTTTGTGGCTACCGGGGATAACTGTCAGACCACCATCACCGTCGTTCACATCTGTCAGGTAGAACTGGCACACCACAAGACCACTTCGCATACGGCCGTCATCGTACATGTAATAGGTTGATCCAGCAAACATGCCGGTGCTGTTGCCATGAAAGGGTAGGCCCTGAGCCCCAGGTGTCGAGGTTAGAACATCTATATTATGATCTAATTTCCAACCTCTGCCCATCATCGTATTGAGATATGGAAGGATGTTTTTATGGGCGAGAAGGTCACGAAAAGGCTGACACCAAGGTTGGTCCCATGTCAGCATCCCGCTGAAGTGGACATACGGAGACTTGTCACCTTCGAGAGCCGTATTTTCCAGCCCACCCGGTGGAACGTGGTCGCTGGTTTTATCAAGATTGGCGTCAAGAGCATCATTTAACGCCCGGATCTCTTCAGCTGCAAGCAAACCTCGGACGACAAGAAATCCCTGTAGATCGTAGAGGTATTTCTCGCGATCGTTCATCATAGCAAAATCTTCGGGATCGCCAAGCATATGACTTCCAAGAAATATGAATTGCAGAGAACAGAAATCGTTTTTGAAATGGTGAGGCTGATAATGAGCGAATTATAACTCGAAACCGTTCTTCCTCTGACGAGGCCCCATGACCTGTATGCATTCCTTAACGGATTCAACGCACAGGCTTCAGATCAATAAACAAGATAGGGAGATCCTGCCGGATCGCATGCCCTAACTCCCTGAGCGCATTAGACTTTTCTTGAACCACAAAACAGCGATCTCCCTGCAGCAGCTATTACAATTAGAACATTACAGCAGTCAAAACCGGAATCCACGGCAATCCTCCTCTAAACAATTATGATGTATCCTGCTTCAGCAGTGCCATGGGCTTCCAGGACCTATACCCGGTGCCGCAGACGATGCGGTACAGGTAGGCTCCGGATGCCTTTCCGCCTGCGCGAAGGCATCGGCCAGTGGAATTAATATGGTGAAGAACATTTCCAGGTCCATGGCGTCTACCAGGATATGAACGTGCAACGGACCCCTGATTTTAATGTTATAGGTAGGTCAGCTACTACATTTTACATATATACATAATGCAGTTTGTACATTAACTTGAAAACGGACATGGTCATTTATTGCATATAGAGGATAAACCATATTAACTTTTTCTTGTATTTACCATTCTATAAATGGATAACAACCAGAAACTTGTACAACACTATATGCAGACAATACAGAAGTGAACATGATTACCGGTTACATCCATTAAAACAACCTAAATATGTGCACGAGGCCTGTATTTCGAAACTCTATATCTTGTACATATTAAATATCAGTTACCGATCCTACACATAATATAAAATGTGGATGTAATACACAAATGTAAAGTGCTTGTCCGGTTGTGGTCGATGCGGCCTTCGATGTTCTGAAGAAAGCCAACTTCTGGCGATATACGAGAGTCGAACGTTGGAACATCAACGAGGAGCAGGGGACCATGAAAGGAAGGCTGCCGGTTTGAACTGGAAACCCCAATGAACTACGCAGACTTATTCGATGCATTGGACCTTGGACGTCCCGAACTGCACGAAGTACAGGCAGCGGTCGCGGCATCTGATAAAACGGCTGCCATGAAGGCGCTGGCACAGCATCTGCGACACCGAACCACCCCACGATGGTATTTCAGATGGCAGGACAGTCCGGAGGCCTCCGAACAGGGACCGTTTCCGGAAGCCGAAAAAATCCTGCGCCACGAGATCACCTACGGCTTTCATGGTGCGCCGGACTTCACCGCAACTTTCGGAGAGCGGATCGACTGGGGCGCAAACCCGACTGAAGGGGAACACGGTACCCACCTGTGGAATGAATGTCTGAACCGTCATTTTCATTTCGCCCCCCTGGTGAAGGCATACCGGGCTACCGGAAACGAGCGTTATGCACAGGGTCTTGTACGCGACTGGATGGACTGGATCGCCCACAATCCCAGACCGATCGATAGTTCCGGAAACGACGTGGCACGGCCCTACGGATGCTATGCCTGGCAGACACTGACGACGGGCATCCGCCTGGAGAATACCTGGCTCAATGCGCTATACCGGTGCCTGGGTTCCCCCGCATTCACCGACGAGGTGGTTTCTATGATCTACCTGTCGATCCGCGATCAGGCCCTGCACCTGATGCAGTGGCCGACCCTTAACAACTGGCTTACCGAGGAATCGATGGGGCTGTTCACCGCGGGCATGATGTTTCCGGAATTCCGGGCGGCGGCGTCATGGCGCCGTACGGCCATCGAGAGGCTGTACGGACAGCTTTCTGAGGAAGTGTATCCGGACGGCGTCGAGTACGAACTCGCGGCGGGATACGGCAACTGGGTGGTTCGCAATTTTATAAACCTCCTCGAGCATGCCAGACGAAACGATTTGATGTCCGAACTTCCCGACGATTTGGAAGCCCGCCTGGAAAAGATGTTCGAATACATGCTGAACACAACCATGCCCGATGGCACGCTGCCCGGTCTGAATGATTCGTACAACGTCGATGTGACTGATCTCCTGGCAACCGGCTACAGTCTGTTTCCACACCGCAAAGATTTTCTCTACCTGGCAAGCGGGCGTGAAAAAGGGACACGGCCCGATCTGATGTCGTGTGCCCAGCCTTACAGCGGCCATTATGTGATGCGATCAGGCTGGGAGGCGGATGCCCTGTATATGCTTGTGGACAGCGGGCCGTTCGGCTCAGCCCACCAGCACGAGGACAAGCTCCACTTCGTGCTTCATGCGCACGGCAAGCAACATATTCTCGATCCGGGCAACTATTCCTACGATTCTTCCAGATGGCGCAGGTACGTGCTTTCTACGCCGGGGCACAATACGATACTGGTCGATGGTCTGGGGCAAAACCGACGACCGCACCGGGAGACCTGGACGTGGCCTAAACCGTGGTCAGCACCCACCCCACCGGGCAACGATACGGTCTGGTCCAGTACGGCTGATTTCGACTATGTAAGGGGTACATACAACGACGGATACGGACCGGATAACGACCGAACCGTCACACACACGCGCAGCGTATTCTTCGTGAAACCCGAATACTGGGTAGTTGTAGACACCCTGTCTCCATCTGACGACACGCCGCACAGCTACGAATCACTCTTCCACCTCGACACCGCACAGGCCCACGTCGACCATCAGACCCAGTCCGTCCGAACGGGAAATACCGGCGAGGCCAACCTGTGCATCATACCGCTTAGGGATGAAACGTTGCATAATCGAATCGTATGCGGACAGGAAGAGCCGGTGCAGGGATGGGCCAATGCGCCGTGGCGTGCGGTCCCTACGGCTGTTTACGCAAAGACCGCCCCGCATACCGTACGATTTGTCTTTGTGCTTTATCCCACGGGGCCGGGACATGATATCCCGATCGTGTCTTTAGAGCCGCTGACGCAGGTAGAGGGCGGTGAGGTAAAGGGGGTGGAAATCACATTCACCGATGGACGTTCAGATATGGTTTTATTTTCCGGGCAAAAGGGACGAGAAACGAAATTCAGTGTATTCTCTTGCGACGGGGAAGCCGCTGTTGTGCGCCTTCGGAAAAACGGCGTACCCGAAAAGACTTTTCTGGTCAACGGCACCTTTATCCATGTAATCCCATAGACTGTCCCGGCTTACTCGTGATTCAAGTCATTTCTCTAAGGTTGTTTGGATATACTGAGGCACCCCGTATCAACAGTAGTTTATCAACCTG
>CAJXCW010000132.1 GCA_913051705.1 uncultured bacterium | reverse complement strand
GACAGATGGAGAAAGTATAAATTGGTGATCGGTTGATTGTCTGATTACAAAAACAAATCAACAAATCAATAAAAAGCACAGCGAGCGAAGCGGAGCGTTATAAACAATGCCTTGAAGAGGCGTTCATTACTTTCGATTGAGCGCAGTGAAATCCATCAACAAATTGATTAACCCCTATGACAAAAAAAATTGCTCCGAAGGTTGAATACGAGAAATACACACTTCCTAATGGCCTGCAGGTCATTCTCCATATCGACCGTAAGCTTCCCATCGTACATATTAATCACTGGTTTCATGTCGGTTCGAAAGTGGAACAACCGGGACGTACCGGTTTCGCCCATCTTTTTGAACACCTGATGTTTGAAGGGTCTAAACATGCGCCTGGGGGATATTTCAAATATATCGAACAGGCAGGCGGGAATTTGCGGGAAGGCGGCGTTAACGGGACGACCAGCTACGACCGCACCAACTATTTCTCCACGGTGCCGTCCGGCAACCTTAAGCATGTGCTCTGGTTGGAATCGGATCGGATCGCCACTCTACCTGATGCCCTGACGTCAGAAAATTTTGAGAACCAGCGCGAGGTGGTACGCAACGAGCGTCGGCAGACTATGGAAAACCAGCCATACGGACGCTGGCTTTCCCTGATCAACGAACATCTTTATCCGGCTGGCCATCCCTATGTCTGGCCTATCATCGGCAGTCACGAAGACCTTGAAGCCGCAACGATAGAAGAGGTGACCGATTTCTTTAAAATGTACTACACCCCGAATAATTTGTCCCTGGTTGTGGCGGGTGATTTTGATATAGACCACGCCAGGGCTGAGATCGAACGGTTTTATGGTGAACTGCCGGCAGGACCACTGCTCGACCGTCGAACGCGGTGGATACCGGATTTGTCGGAAGAAAAAATAGTTGAAGTTGCAGACCGAGTACCTCAGGCGCGGGCCCATCTGATCTGGCCGGCGCCGGCCAGATTTGAAAACGACGAATCAAAGCTGGATATCGCAGCAGTCGTTTTAGGTGATGGCCTGTCTTCCCGTTTGAAGAAAAAATTAGTGTATGAGCGCCAGATGTGTACGGATGTGTATACATTCAACATCGCCAACGAAATCACCGGCATGTTCGCTGTAGTCGCCACCATACGGCCGAATTCGTCCCTGACCGAGGTAGAGACGTTGATCAAGGATGAGATAGAACAGCTGGCAGCCAATGGCCCCTCTCAGGATGAGATGGAGCGAACCAAGACGACGTGGGAATACCAGTATGTATCCGGGTTGGAACGTATAGGCGGTTTCGGCGGCAAGGCAGACCGGTTGAATGAATCGAACACCTATACCGGTGATCCGGGATTTTTCCATGTTGAATACGATCGATTCGAGCATATAACCACCGAGGACGTACAAATGGCGGCAGAGCATTGGCTCACGACACGTCAGGGGTTGATGTTGAGGTATTATCCGGAAGCGCCGCAATCCGTACAGACCCCGACTCTGGACCGATCTCAAATTCCGGCTCTGGGCGCCGATACGGTTTTCCAGCCACCCGTAGTGCAATCGGGTACGCTCGACAACGGTCTGGAAGTCATGGTTGTTGAACGGCATGATCTACCCAAAGTCGCCGTATCGTTCGACTTGAAAGCCGGTAGCATACAGACCCTTGGCAACAAAGCCGGCACGGCCCAGATGATGATGCTGGCCATAGATAAAGGGACGCAGGATCTAAATACCATGGATATCGCCGAAGGACTCAGCCGTCTGGGAACGACGCTGCAGGGATCGATATTTCTCGAATCCGCCACGTTAAGCATGGATGTCCTTTCTCAACATTTGCCTGCAGCGATGTCATTATTCTCCGATATCGTGCGTAATCCACTGTTTCCGGAAGACGAAATAGAGCGGGAACGTAATCGCCACCTGGACGGTCTGGCCCAGCGGGAGTCCTATCCACAGATGCTGGCCACTCGCATCTGCCCACGTCTTATTTTCGGTACCCAGCATCCATACGGCCTTTCGTCGCAGGGATATACATCGACCATCCCGAATATCTCACGGGCAGATGTCGTTCAGTACTACGATGAATACTGGAAGCCCGCAGATGCGTCACTTACGCTGGTCGGCCAAATTACGCTTGAGGAGGCTATGCAACAATGTCGGGATCATTTCGGATCCTGGACTGGTGGTCCGCCTTCTGAACGGCTGGAACCGATTTCTGAGCATCCGAAGGCAAACATCCTCTATTTGGTTGATCGTCCGGAATCGCCTCAAACGATTGTCTGCCAGTTTTTTACCGCGCCGAAGCGGACCACGCCGGATTACTATGCACTCCGTCTTATAGATACCATCTGGGGCGGAGGTTTTCAGTCCCGCCTGAATCAAAATCTCCGGGAAGAAAAGGGCTATACCTATGGTATTTCTTCTGCAATGATCCTGTACAGCACCTCGGGGTATTGGAAGGTTCAAACCGCTATTCAGGCGGATAAAACCGGCGAGGTGGTCCGGGAATTAATGGCCGAGCTGCAAGGTCTTGCAGGTGAACGACCGATCACAGAGACGGAATTAACAGAGGCGAAAACCAATCGTATTCGCGGATATGCCCAACAGTTTGAGACCCTTCGGCGCATCACCAGCATCATAGGCGGGCTCTGGAGTGCAAACCTGCCTTTATCGGAAATACAAGATACCGTCAGTAATATTGCAGGCACCACATTAGAAGAGGTGCACGACGCTGCCCGACGACACCTCAAACCCGAGCAGGCCGCCTTTCTACTGGTAGGCGACCGCTCACAGATCGAACCTCAACTTGCCGAGCATGGTTTGAGCCCGGCGGTGATTTTGGATCAAGAAGGAAATACGATATAAGAGGCACCATGGCCCAATCATCCAAACCCGGTCTGATCAAAGCTATGGGAATGGTCGCGTCGGTCGCTTTGATCGTCGGCAATATGGTGGGGACCGGTATTTACACCCTGCCGGCCTCTCTGGCCATTACGGCAGGGCCCATTTCCCTGATCTCGTGGGGTATCGTCGCGGTCGGGTTTTTTTTCTTAGCACTCATCTATGCGGATTTAGGCCAGGCCTATCCCCGGAGCGGAGGGCCGGCCGTATACGCCCGCAAAGCCTTCGGCGACTTTATCGGTTTCGAAATAGCCTACAGTTACTGGCTCAGCGTGATCATCGGCAATGCAGCCATAGTCATCGCGACCGTAGGGTATATTTCGGTATTCAATGAGACCATGGCGGCCAGTCCGACGATACAGGTTATCGTGGCTTTGCTGATCACCTGGGTTCTGGTCGGAGTTAATATCGTTGGCGTTCGCCAGGGTGCTTCTGTGTCGATTATCGCGACCGCCGCGAAGCTGATCCCGCTTTTTATTCTTGCGATCGTCGGCATCTGGTATTTCGAACCGGAGAACCTGACCCCTTTCGCGCCCCAGGGCAACGGCGCCATCCTGCCGGCCGCCGCCCTTATCGTCTGGGCCTTTGCCGGCCTCGAATCGGCCACAGTCCCTGCGGAGGAGGTCGACGATCCCCGAACCATACGTCGCAGTACGATGATCGGATTCGGTCTGACCGCCCTGGTGTATATTCTGATCAGCGTAACCGTCATGGGGCTCTTACCTAATGAAACCATCGGCGGTTCGGCGGGCCCGCTTGCGCTGGCCGCCTCGCAGGTGTTAGGTCCATGGGGCGCCACCTTAATGGCTATAGGCGCTATAGTGGCCGGCATCGGGACGCTGAACGGTTGGATTCTGCTGTCCGGACGTATTCCGCTGAGTGTCGCCGCCGATGGGCTTTTTCCAAAAGTCCTGGCTCAGATACATCCCCGATTCCATACGCCGCATATAAGTTTGATCATCTCTGCGCTGATCGCCAGCGCCATGATTCTACTACGCCTGTCCAACTCCCTGTTGGAAACATTCGAATTCATCGTACTACTCTCTGTGCTGATGACCCTGGTGCCGCATATGACGTCCGGTCTGGCAGAGTATGTGATGTCACGAAGAGAACCGAATATGTTCCCTCACCGCTCTCCTGCGACGGCCTCGGCGATCTCGATATTCGGCCTGGCCTTTGTCCTGTGGGTCATCTATGGTACGGGATGGGAGTCGATTGGATGGGGGAGTATTTTGCTGGTCGCCGGGGTTTTGATTTACTGGGGGATGAAACGTGGGTAAAGGACGAAACGACAAAGCTACGAATCAAGAACACTGCCGAATTGTTTCGCGATTCGTAGCTTTGTCGTTTCGTAGCTTCACTGAAAGGATCACCAGACCATTATGGACCTGTACATCATACGACATGCGGAATCTGAAAACAATGCCCGGCCTGTAGAAGAACGAATACATGACCCGGGCTTGACGCCTCTGGGGCATCAGCAAGCTGAGAATCTGATCAACCGACTGCATCCTATTGAGCCGACACGCATTCTGGTCAGTCCGTTTCGCCGGACGCTGGAAACCATTGCGCCTTATTTGAAAAAGACAGGCGGGGTGGCAGACACCTGGATTGATCTGCATGAACAGGGAGGTGTCATGCGTGGGGTGGATGAGACGAAATTTGAAGGACGGCCGGGGATGACCCGGGATGAAATTCAAGCAGGGTTTCCGTATATCCAGATTTCCGATGAGATCGACCACACCGGCTGGTGGAAATGTCGCCCCTACGAAGAGTTTGATGAAACGACGGCTCGCGCAGACCGGGTGATCGAACAGATTCGAGGTGAATTTGCACATACTCAGGAACGGGTCGCGCTCATTACCCATGGTCTGTTCATGAGATTCTTGATGAGCGCTTTTATGAATATTCCCTGCGCCGGATACGAATGTTTCGATAATTTCACCAACACCTCTGTCACCAAATTTTCAATGACTGCCTCCCGGACCCTATTGGCGCTGATGAACTGCGTCCGGCACCTGCCTGACCATTGGATTACCGGCGCCGATATCCGGCCGTATAAAATCGAGAACCCCTGATCATACTGAGGAGATAAATGGATAATAGAAAACGCTGTGCCTGGGCGGAAGGCCACCCGCTTTTATCCGTCTATCACGATACGGAGTACGGCTTCCCTATCGAGCATGATCATGAATTCCTGGAGCGTCTGGTGTTGGAACTTAATCAGGCCGGGTTGAGCTGGTTGACTATTTTGAAGAAGCGTGAAGCGTTTCAGCAGGCCTTTGAGGGGTTTGATATAGACCGGGTTGCTGCTTATACGGATAAGGATCGAGACCGTCTTCTCCAGGATGCAGGCATTATTCGGAACCGTTTGAAGATCAACGCTACCATACATAATGCCCGGGGTTTTCAAAGCATTCGGGATGAGTGTGGTTCGTTTAAAACCTGGTTGGAAGGACAGTCATGCAATACTCTGGATGAATGGGTTACACTCTTCCGGAAAACGTTTAAGTTCATGGGACCGGAGATCGTGAACGAGTTTCTCATGAGTACCGGCTATTTGCCTATTGATCACAATCAAGCTTGCTTCCTGCGCGTTTGAGGAACAGGGCATTGGTTACGACGGAAACGGAGGAAAAGGCCATAGCCAGACCGGCCCACTCCGGTTTTAGAAGAACACCCAGAACAGGGTACAGCACACCTGCTGCAACAGGAATACCAAGGATATTATAGAAGAACGCCCAGAACAGGTTCTGTTTTATCTTTCTCAAGGTCGCCCGACCTAACAGAATGGCACGTTCTACATCGAGCAGTTGATTACGTACCAGGATGATATCTCCTGTCTCCCTGGCGATATCCGCCCCTGATCCGATGGCGATGCCGATATCTGCACGAGCCAGTGCCGGCGCATCGTTAATCCCATCGCCGACCATTCCGACCATCTCCCCTTTTGTTTGATATCGTTCAACAAGGTCGCTTTTTTCCTGCGGCAGCACATCGGCCTCCACCTCATCCACTCCTACGGCCTGTGCGACCGCACGGGCGGCCCGCTCATGATCTCCGGTAATCATAACAAGACGTAATCCCAGTGAACGAAGGCGACGTATCGCTGCCGCTGCATCGGCCCGGACGGTATCAGCCAGTCCTATCAACCCGATGATGTCCTGATTGCGCGCCACATAGACGATGGTTTTTCCCTGGTCTTGAAGTACCTGAACGGCGTCTTGAATGGGCGTCATATTGATCGAGGCCGCCGCCATCAACCGGACGCTGCCGACCTGCAGCAGGTCATCATTCAGGCGCCCGGAGATACCGCGCCCGCCTTCTTCACGGACCTCTGTGAATTTGTATCCCTCTATCTGCCGTCGCTGCGCTTCCTGAGTAACCGCCTTCGCCAGCGGATGGGTTGACCCCTGTTCTACGCCGGTCGCCAGACGTAATACCTCTTGCTCATCATAGCCACGTAATGCCAGCACATCGGTCACTTTCGGGCGACCGGAGGTTAAAGTGCCGGTTTTATCCAGCAGCAAGGTTTGCAGACCGGCAATACGTTCCAGAACAGAGGCCCGTTTGAATAAGATACCCCGTTGGAGCCCGATACCACTGCCTACAAGAATCGCCGTGGGCGTGGCTAATCCGAGGGCACACGGGCAGGCAATAACCAGAACAGCCATTGCTGCGGTTAAGGCAAAGGACAACGTGGCATCCAGGGCGACATACCAGGTCAGGAAGGTGATAAGGGCAATGCTCACCACCACAGGCACGAATACATTGGCGACGGCGTCGGCAAACCGCTGAATAGGTGCTTTGTCGGCCTGGGCCGTCTCTACGAGGCGAACAATCTGCGATAGCACGGTCTCTTCGCCCACACGCGTAGCGCGGATGACGAGCAACCCGACCGTGTTCATTGTTGCCCCGGTTACCGTATCACCGGGGCTTTTCTCCACGGGAATCGCTTCACCGGTTACAATCGATTCATCTACGGCGGTCTCCCCTTCCACAATTTCCCCATCCACCGGTATTTTCTCACCCGGCCGTACACGGATCAGGTCGCCCACCTGAACATCCGACGCTGGTATCTCCCGTTCCGTATCACCTGAGATGATTCGGGCCCGATCCGCCTGCAACGCGGCGAGGCTTTCCAGAGCCCTACCGGCCTGACCTTTCGCCCGGGCTTCCATATACTTCCCCAGTCGGACGAATAAGATCAATAAAACGACAACCTCAAAAAAATGATGCTGATCCTGAAATGTATCCGGCAGGAAAACAACCAGCAGGCTATACAGGTATGCCGACGAGAGTCCCAGCACCACCAGTACATCCATACTCGCCATGAGATTTTTCAGGGCATGGTATGCCCCTCTGAAAAACGTCAGGCCCGAGGTGGCAAGGGCCAGGGTTGAGCAGATGATCAGGACCACGTTGGGGATACGTACTGCCAGTGGAAGCATCATAATCACAAACGGTACCGCCAGCAGAAGCGTCCACAAAACCCATTGTAATGCGGTGCGGGCTTCATCGATCTGTTTCAGATGTTTCTTCTTTCTGTCCTGGCCGGAGAAGGCCCCATAGCCGAGGTCCTTTACCTTTTCTATAATGGCCGACTCATCAACATGCTGTTCCAGGTAGTCCACCGTCATCTGTTCAGCCGTCAGATTTACAGAGACCCGCTGAATGCCCGGCAGCACACCGACGCCTTTTTCAATAGCCAGTACGCAATTAGCGCAACTCATGCCTTTGATCTGAAAGGTCCGGCTCTGCTCTGAAGGATGATTGGAGGAGGGAACAGCTGTGGAGGATGGAGCGGAGGACATGGCAACTCCTGAGGGTTTGTATTTAAATTACAAAATGGCCGCAGGCGACCAACCATCAGGCATCATCCTGGTCTGCTTGATCTTCTGGGAGTAAATCTCGGCTCTGCAATTCTGTTTCCAGTTTTTCAATGCACACTTTGAATTCTTTCCAGGTGTCAAGAGATACGGTAATCCCTTTTTTACTGGGAAAAAAATCACCATCCTTTTCGTAAAAAATGCGGATGTCCGCGTATTCATGTCCTTTGAAATTTGTTACGCTGAATCGGAACTCTTCCTGACTGTTTTTCTGGAAGCTGGCAATAAGATTACTGTCTTCAGCCATGATGCACCTCATTATATTTAGTTAATGGGAGAAACCCAAAATACCGTAACTTTAGACTACGAATACACTTATCATACTGAAGGTCCATACTGTTTTTAGACTACCGTAACAGTTTAGGTGTGTCAAGGTATTTTCATCTTGTCTTTCTTAGCATTTTCTCATATAGTTATACATTTGTATTAAAAACTTAATTCTTATAATATATCGTTAGGACAGGAGTTGTGGATGGATTGGCAGAGGTTGTATGCAGATCGGATGGCATTGATCAGCGATAGGTCAATCATCGAACTCCTCAAGCTGGCAGAAAGACCGGATGTGATCTCTTTTGCCGGCGGGTTACCCGATCCCCGATCCTTTCCACTCGAAGCGATTAAAGATGTAACAGAATGGGTCCTGGATAATGAAGGCCATGCAGCGCTGCAATATGGTCCCACACCAGGGTATACGGCGCTTCGAGAATGGATCGCGGATCGTATGGAGCGTGTGGATCATGTCTCCCTTACCGCCGACCATATTCTGGTCACATCAGGCGGTCTCGAAGCGATGGATTTGATTGCGAGAACGTTTATCAATCCGGGCGATACCGTTATTGTCGAGGCGCCCACATATCTGGCAGCACTCCATGTGTTTCGAAGTTATCAGGCTGAAATTGTCGATGTACCGATGGATGATGAGGGGATGCAGGTCGATATTCTGGAAGACCGTCTGAAAGATCTTGATCGGTGTGGCATTCGACCTAAGTTACTTTATACCGTGCCTACGTTTCAAAATCCTTCCGGTGTGACTCTCTCTGAAGAGCGACGGCACCACCTGATTGACGTAGCAGATCGGTACGGCGTTCCTATTTTTGAAGATCCGGCTTACGCTGAATTACGATTCGAGGGCGAACCACCATCTTCGCTGATTTCGCTGAACCCGAATGGGGTTCTGTTTGCCAGCACCTTTTCAAAGACATTCGGGCCAGGTATACGCTTGGGTTGGATTGCAGCGCCTCCATCTGTTCATACCCAACTCTGTCAAGCCAAGCAGGGCAGTGATCAATGTTCCAGCACACTGGCCCAACGCATTATTTATGAATATGGCAAGCGAGGATTATTAGAGTCGCACATTGCTGCGTCCATAAAATTGTATCGTACTAAACGGAATCAGACGTTAGAGGCGATTTCAAATCTCTTTCCGCCGGGTATATCCTGGACCCGACCGGAAGGCGGGTTTTATTTATGGGTCACCCTGCCGCCGGCCGTCGATACCACGTCGATGCTGGCATGGGCGATCGAACACGAGAAAGTCGCCTATGTGGCCGGTTCTCCATTTTATGCCCATGGACAGGGGAAAAATCAGTTCCGTATTTGCTTTAGTTTTCCGGATACCACCCAAATTGAAGAGGGTGTGCGCCGACTGGCGCGTGTTGTAACGCATCATATCGAACGGCGTCATGAAAGTTATCATCGCGAGGTCGGGTAATATAGCAGCAATGGTGCTTTTCACTTTAAACACCTTGACATATGTGATATAATTAAGGATCATATTGGTTTTTCAATAGCAACTTAACGGGTAGTAGTGGGTATTATTTACAAAGTGGTTCTGTTTTCGTTCATGGATAATATATCCAGTATAAATATGAGGACGGGGGGATGACTCGGTTTCACGCTCATCTTGCCATATCTTTTTTTCTTATCTTTTGCTTCGCTGGCTTTGGCACAGATAATCTGACGTTTGCAACAGATCAATCCTCCAATAGTGGGGAGGTCGCCTCCCGGTCTTCTAAACGAAAGATTAGAATCACTCGCCGTGGCCGAAGTTCGAGTTCGAAGCTAACGTTGCCACAAATCCGTGCAGCCTTAAAAAAAGACGCGGGAGCAAATGCAAGTCTCTATTACAGAGCCGGATTTTTAGAGGAGCAACGGGGTAACTTATTTCAGGCTTTACGCGATTATTCAGATGCTGTTCATATGAAGGCTCGGGTGGCAGATGCCTCGTATCGCGCCGGGGTGGTGTGGGAAAAAATCGGTGAGTTTTATGATCTTCGCAGTAGAGAAAAAGGCCTGGTTATAAACGGCGAGCAACGCCAACGGGCTATTGATTCTTATCAGTCAGCCATACGTGCAAGGCCTGATTTTTCGGATGCGTATTACCGATTAAGCCTGGCCTATCTCGTTGGAGATGATATGCGTGAAGCGAATGAACAATATCTAAAACTACATCGCCTGGAGCCTGATACGCTCCGAACCCGTCAGTTGTTGCTCATGATTTACAAACATCATCAGCAACTGTCACGGCGCCGTTAATCATGAGGGAAGTATGTCGAAATAATCCCCGCTGACATGACGGGCAGGCTGCCAGGCATGGGCAATATAATACCCATCAATGGAAGGAATCGACCTGGGCATTAAACCCCGCTGAATCTTTCGGGCTTCATCCCGTTCTTGCGCTGTCCGGTTCTGTGCCTGTCTTACCCCACGACCTCGTTCGACCTGTGCGCGGATAGTATCCAGGAGTCGGTCATTATCCCAGGGTTTTTGAATAAAATCCCTTAACTCCCCCTTCATGGCTTCTACAGCCACTTCCACCGATCCCCAGGCCTTCATAGCAATAACGGGTAACGTAGGATCAGACATCTGTATGTGCGACATAAGATCCAGTCCCTCCCGACCGCACGTCGTATCCCGGATATAGTTCAGGTCGACCAACAAGACATCAAACTGTTTCTTTTCAAGCCATTCGATGACCACCGTTGGAGATGTGACGGTGGTGATTTCATATCCCTGTCTTTTTAGAAGCAGGTCCAAGGCGGACAGGATGTCCACCTGATCATCGGCAATTAAAATGCGAGGCGGCTTCTCAACCGGTGTCTGCAGTATTGAATCCATTTTAGGTATCGGGCTGTCGCCGGCTCCTTATTCGGTTCGTAATACAATCATTTGAATGAACGGTCCCACTATAAAACAGGATCACTGAGTATCTTCCACTATACATATAGAGAGGCAAATAATGTGCCAGATAGAGGGAATGCGGAGTGCGGAGTGGAAAAAGCCAATACAGCAACTGGTTAGCACCAGTTTAATGATGTTATAAGATTGGGAAATACAGGTAAATAGAGATACGACGGTGTGTTCGGTTTTGGGACGAGGCATTCCGAATGTGAGCAGGTGGACGGGTGGGCATGCGAAGGCTTCATGTCCACATGCCGCCTCTATCGCCATTGTCGCAAGCGAAACTCGGTGCGTTCCCCTTGCAGGTAAAGGCGAGGGCCACCGCCGTTGATCGTGCCTTCGATCTTGTTCCGTCGAAAATTCCGGGCGGTGATCTGGAAAACACTATCGAAGTCACTCCGGGAGCCGACATCCGCACGGAGATCAAAACCCTGCCCTTCAGGTAATTCCAGGATAACTTCCCCACGTTCTGCCGTCACCCGAGAATCCCCATCTATCTGCCATCGGTCGATCTCAACGTTTATGCGTTCCAGGTCCAGATCAATGGCGCCGGTTATATTGGCCAGGCGGACCTCTCCGCGTTCCAATCGCATCACGATATCTCCCTGCCAATCCCGGCCATCAATATTTCCCCGTTCCGATTCGATGTGAATACGCCCTTCGATCCCCTCAAGCGTCGAATTGACCCGCTCCACTTCCAGATCCAGGTTCAGTTGCCTCGGTGCGCGAATCTCATAATAAATATAGGGGATCCGGCGGGAATGGCCCCACCCATCGTCATCATCATCGTAATAAGGCACATCCTCGTATACCGAACGAATGGTCAGGGACCTGTTGCTGCCATATACTTCTATATGGGCAGATTCCACGGCCTCTTCGGCATAACTGCGACTTACCCCGTCAGGCGCATCTATACGCGCGAGAACTTCTACCTGTGATTGATCCCAGGTCGTTAATTTCACGGTCCCGCGTTGTGTGTTTATTCGAAGGCTTCCGCCCGGTTCGAAGTCTACCGTCTCTGAAAATTCTCGAGTCTGGCCTGTGACAGTCCCGGGTTGCGCGATGCAACCAACGAAAAAGAGCAATATATACATCATAAAACGCATGATCAAACCTCCTGAAACAATCATATGCCAAGCAGATTGTGGTAGCAACTGTTACCTGACCTCACGTTACGTGGCAAAACGTAGGTATGAGGAATATTATACCAATACGACTGTATCCATTTTAAAAAGGTTGTGCGCCATAATTCCATCCACCGTTTTGAATGACCTTTTCCGTTGACATTCAGACAGGTTCTCCGTATGATTTCGCCATTGCCGTCCCTCGACGATATGCTTCACACTAATTATTATAAACAATGCAAGAGATTACCTTTTTACACCAGAACGCATCCAAGTGGAAACGTTTTGAAACCCTGATGGCGGATCAACAGGCTGATCCGGATACGCTGGTCGAATTGTTCATCGAGTTAACAGACGATCTGTCTTATGCACGGACATTCTATCCCGACAGCAAAACAACCCAATATCTTAATGGATTGACGATGCATGTCCATCAGAAGATATATAAAAATAAGAAAGAAGAAAAGAGTCGGATCGTTACCTACTGGAAAGAGGAATTGCCGGGCTTATTCTATATGTACCGGAACCCCCTGTTGTATGCGGCAATCATCTTCGTCGTTTCAGTCTCTATCGGAGCGCTTTCCGCTGCCAATGATGTGGGGTTTGTCCGCCTTATCCTGGGCGATGGTTATGTGAATATGACCCTGGAAAACATCAATCGCGGCGACCCTCTGGCTGTTTACAAAACCATGAGTCAGGGGTCCATGTTTTTCATGATTACGTTGAATAACATCAAGGTGTCTTTTTATGCGTTTACCGCCGGCCTGATCTTCTCTTTCGGCACCGGCCTGGTCCTGCTGTATAACGGGATCATGCTGGGCGCGTTTCACTATATGTTTTTTGAAGAAGGACTTTTGGGGCAAAGTATCAGAACCATCTGGATCCATGGCGCCCTTGAAATATCAGCTATTGTCATCGCAGGTGGTGCGGGGCTGGTTATCGGCAACAGTTTTCTGTTTCCCGGCACATATACCCGGTTGGAATCCTTTCAACGCGGCGCCCGCGATGGCATGAAAATAGTCATCGGCCTGATACCGATTTTTATCGTGGCAGGGATTCTGGAAAGTTTTGTCACCCGGTACACGGCCATGCCTCTGTGGCTCAGCCTGCTCATCATCACCGGCTCTTTTACATTCATATTCTGGTACGTGGGCCTTTATCCCAGACACCTGGTAAAACAGGAGGCGTCTTATGACGAATAATCCAAATCGCATCGAATTCCATCAGGTTCGAGATTTTGGAGAGGTGCTCACCGTCACCTTCGATTTTGTCCGAGAGAATTTTAAACCACTGATGAAGGGGTGGTTATATATTGTCGGTCCCTTTGCTCTGACCAATGCATTCATTTCAATCTACTCTATGGATATGTCGCCCTCATTTTCTCAGTTTTTCAGCCCGTTGTCTCTTATTAATCTTATTCTGGGTGTATTAACTTATTTTTTAACCTATCTTGTCACCTTGGGATATTTACACATCTATCTTCATGGAAAATCACCTGTTGAATTCAATGATCTCTGGCAATTTACAAAGCAGAATTTCTGGTTTTTCACAGGGCAATATGTCGTCCTTATAATAGTAATTCTTGTAGGCTTCATCTTATTGATTCTACCCGGATTATATCTGATCATCGTTTTGTCCATAGCCCCTATCATACGCATTATGGAACGGCGAGCGATTTTTGATTCTATCTCTCGAGCACGCCAACTGATGTCGGGATTTTGGTTGAAAACATTCGGTTTGACTGTTGTGCTCTTTATCATCCTCCTGGTCTTTGGCGGTCTATTACAAGCGCCCTCCATTGTCCTTACATTCCTATGGACGTTTAATAATATTGAAGCGGGTTCGTTTTCCGGCAGCCCGGCCGATAATTATCCCCTTCTTACGGTTGTAGCGGCTATCGGTCAAGCTCTGGCCGTTTGTGTCAATATCATCCCCATGGTCGCCTACAGTCTCCAGTACTTCAATCTGCGGGAGCGTAAAGAAGCTGTCAGCCTGATGGATAAGGTAGAATCACTTGGGACGAATAAGGAGTAAAGTGAGTGATGTACAGCGCCCCACTGGATTCAACACAGCTCACTGTCAGACAGATTCCGGAGTCTGCTTTGAGTTCGTATCTGGAAAATCAAGCCTTTCAGTATGACCGGCCACCCCGGACCATGAGTCTATGGGACCGTTTTGTACTCTGGTTCTGGGAAAGAGTAGAATATCTGTTTGATCAGTATGGCACATCGGATGTATGGGGATCGGTCTTTTATGGTGCAGCGATTTTATTTGCCGTCTGGCTTGTCTACCAGATTTTCCAGTCCAATTTCAGCGGTGTTTTGTATAGTCGCCTGAGAGGCGATCGGGCGGAAGCCCGGGTTCTGGATCGGGTGGAGGATATTCACGAAATCGACTATGAACGGCAAATACAGGATGCGATTGCCGGCCATCAATACCGACTGGCGGTTCGCCTCTATTACCTGCATGCCCTCAAAACCCTGTCGGACCGTAAACAAATCGACTGGAAAATTGATAAGACCAATCACGATTACCTTCGAGAAATGACCGGCTCTCCATTATGTCAGCCGTTTGCAGAGATGACCCGGGTGTTCGAATATGCCTGGTACGGAGATAGGCCGCTTGATGAAACGGCGTTTCAGGATTTGCAGAATAGCGCCCGGGAATTTCAGAGTCGGATGGTGGAAGGGCGGTAGGCAGCAGGCGTTAGGCGGTAGGCAGTTCAATCAACAAAAAGCACAGCGACCGAAGCGGAGCGCGTTATAAATAATGCCTC